>CAYVMM010000033.1:0-11722 GCA_964452535.1 uncultured Gammaproteobacteria bacterium
GACCGGATCACCCTGTTCAAGTCAGTCGGTACCGCGATCGAGGACCTCGCCGCCGCGATCCTTGCCTACGAGACGGTGGCCGGGAAGGGCTGAGGCGTGCCCGTATTGGTCTTTGATCTGAATGAGACCCTTCTCGATCTTCGGGGCCTCGATCCGGTCTTCGAGCGGATCTTCGGGGATAGCCGGATTCGAGGCGTGTGGTTTCAGCAGGTCCTGCAATCGGCCATGACTCTAACAATAACCGGTTCTTACCGGGATTTCACAGAGATCGGGGCGGCAGCCTTGCGGATGGTGGGGCAGCGTTATGGAGTCAAGGTGCAAGGGCACGAGACCCGAAGGGTAGAGGGGGCCCTCTGCAATCTCCCTCCTCATTCCGAAGTGGAAGGGGCCTTGGAAGGGCTCCAGCGGGCAGGTTATCGCTTGGCTGTGTTAACGAACTCTCCCCTTCAAGTAATGCGGGAGCAGCTCAGCCGTTCTGGCCTAGGGCCTTACTTTCCGGACCGAATATCGGTTGAGGAGGGAAGGGCCCTCAAGCCCGCGCCAGCAGTCTATCGAGCTGCAACCAATCGACTCGGTGTGGCTCCTGAGACCATGCTCATGATTGCTGCCCACGGCTGGGATCTGGCCGGTGCCTTCGCCGCCGGTTGCCGTACGGCCTTTGTGGGTCGTTCCGGTCAAGTCCTGGAGGGCCTCTTTCCAGAGCCTGATCTTCAGGGTTCGGATCTGCAGGAGCTGGCAAGCCGAATCCGGGAGCGGTTTGGATAATGCTTTTGGGATTCCTTTTCGGGCCGGTTTGATTTGGCTTGAATGGCTCTGGGGCACTTCCAGCCATTCCCGTTGCGGGCCGATGGGTCCAACCCCCCATTGATCTCGGGTTATGTTTACCCGGGATTAGGGTGAGCATTCTTCGTTATTAAAGATCCGACCTCGGTGCAAAGCCATCCTAGTATTGGCTATTCCTTTGGCTAGGGTTAGATCAAATATTGGAAATGCTCACTAGCCTTGTTGCTGTCGCACTCGGAGGTTCTGCTGGGGCCCTTCTGCGCTTTGCCGTATCCGGTGCGGTTTACCAATTACTAGGGCGAGGGTTTCCCTATGGGACACTAGCAGTTAACCTTATCGGTTCTTTTCTGCTTGGATTGTTGACGGAGTCGTTGTTGCAATCGGCCATTTCGCGACCCGGGGTGCTTACCGGACTTCTGGGCTCTTTCACCACCTTCTCGACCTTTGCCCTGGAAACTGTCACCTTATTCGAACGAGGGGCTTTCCTGCGTGCGCTCGGTAATGTCTTGGCGAGTATTGGATTGGGTCTTGTGGGGGCTTGGGCTGGCCTTTACTGCGGACGTTGGCTGTTTCTTTATAGCGCTTTGACCTTACCCGGGCTCGGATGGCCATTCCCCCTCATGTTGAATTTTCTGGCCAATGGCGTAGGGGCCTTCGTGCTCGGGCTGCTTATGGAGGTGGGTTTTGAGCGCTGGTCCCTTAGGCTGGAATATCGGAGCGTCTGGATCATCCTACTGGTTGGAAGCTTTGCGAGCCTTTCCAGCTTGCACATATTTCAAGAGCTATTCCACCAGGCTTATGCCTTTCAGCAAACCCTCTTGGGGCTGGTCGGCATCTTTGCGTTCAACCTATTAGTCTGTGCTGGGGGCGCGTGGGGAGGATTCGGAACCGGCCGACGGTTGTAATGGCTCGGGACACCGAGCTGGCCAAACCACGATGTCTTCGAGACCAAGGCGCCCTTGGAGCTTTTCAATTGTGCGCTTAACACGCTCTCTGGTGTCGAAGAACTCAATGATCAGGGGCAGTCGTACAGACAGGGTCAACAGGGAAGAGGTGTGGATCTCCGAGGTCCCACCCGTTCCAGCAATGGCACGAAAGACATGCACATTTACGATCTGTTCCTCATTGTGCACGATCTTCAGGACTTTCTCTGTGTGATCGTGACCTTCGAGAGCATAGACCCGCGCAACCCAAACCCTTTTACTTCTCACAAGAGTTCCCTTCCCCACAATCCGACCCATAACCCTGCTATACATAAAACCGCATTTCCGAGCAACACCCCGAGTAGAAGGAGATCACGGTGAGGAAAATTGACCTCTGATTCGAGCAAGGATAAGGCAAGATAAATGCTAGAAAATGTTATAAACCCCCCTAATAGGACCATTGTTAAATACACTCGAAGCAGTTCAGATACCGGCGTCCATTGAACAAGTAGCCCCAAGAAGAAACCGATTAGTAAAGCGCCACTGAAATTGGTCAGTAATAAGGGGATTGGCAACCGCGACCACAACCCAGTTCCCCGGCCGTAATAAAAGAGCCCCCGCCCGCTCAAGAGCCCCAATAACACAGCCATCAAGCAGCCGCCTGTGCTAATACCAATATTGGCTAATGGCCTTTGCCACTCTTGCTGCTGGATGAGGTAGAGCGTCTCGACGGAAAAGGCGGAAAAGGTGGTAAAAGACCCAAACACCCCCACCAGGACCCCGGAGCGAAATTCCCTGGCGAGTGCCACTTGCTCCAGGAGAAGGACCTCACTCATGAGGGCGATAAAGTAGGATCCCACAATATTGACCACGAGTGTCCCGTAAGGGAAGCTATGGCCCAACCAGCCGTAGATGCTGCTCGAGACCAAAAAACGGAGCGAGGCTCCGATCGCCCCCCCGAGAGCAAGGGCCAGAATCTGGCTCACGGAGCGCCCTCTGATGAATCAGGTGATAAAAGTCGCTCGGGCTCCAGCTCGCCGACAGCAGCTAAATAGCGGACCTGGGCCAGATTGTAGGCGCTGACGGTTTTGGCCAGATCGAAACGGGCTTGCGCTAGGTCAGTTTCTGCGTTCAAGACCTCTAGCAAGTTCGTTTTCCCTTCCCGGTAACGGCTGGAGGCCAATTCCACGTGCTCGCGGGAAGCCTGTAATCTCTTGCGGGTAAGGGGTATACGCTCTTTGGCAGCTCTGATTCGATTGAGGGCAGCTGCGGTCTTGCTTCTGGTGGTCTCCTCAAGCTGTTTCAACCGTGTTCGAGCCTTTTCTAGCTTGCGCCGACGCAATTGGATCCGATCCCAGTCCGCCAAAGAAAAGCGCCAGCCCAGCAGTACACGGAAATATTCCTGATGCCCCAGATCGGCTGGGGAAGTACCCAGTTGGGTATGGCGCCATTGCAGCTGGAGAGAAGGCCCCCATAACTGCCATTTGGCAGCTGCTTGGCGTTCTTGTGTGACCTTCACCTGCTGTCGCAATGCCTGTAGATCGGGTCGTTGTACTCGAGCCTCATCGTTGGATGAGGAGGGCGAGACTCGGGTATGGGGCTTGGGCCGTTCCCCTGAGGGAAGCAGTAGGACCTTCGGATTCCAGCGTAGTACTCGAGCCAGTTGGATACTGGCCTGCCTCCATCGATTGGCCGATTTTACCCACTGGCTGCGAGCGTCGGCTAATGCGGCCTGGGCTTGAGCCAGATCGGATTTCTGGGCGACCCCACCTTCCACCCGCCAGCGGACAAGCTCGGCGATTCTGCGGCGCTCCTTAACCAATTGGCGGGTGCTAGTTGCGCCTGCCCAAGCCACTTGCAGGTCTTGGTACAACCTGCTCACCTCCAAGAGCACCTTTTGACGAGTATCGAGATGCCGGTAGTGAGCAGCAGTGTATTGGTGCCGCCGAGCGTGCAGGTCATGAATGCGCTCGCCTGGATTCAATTCCAGAGTGAGCCCAAATTGGGGATCATAGCGCTCGAAATTCACCTGTTGCAATCCCCCAAAGGCGCCTTGCCGGCGGCCCTGTAGATGGGAAAATCCTCCCCCAATAGACAGAGTGGGGAGCAGGCTGTGCCAGGCCATCTCTCGCTGTTGGTGAGCAATCGACTTGTCTAAAGCAGCCAAATTCAGATCGAGATGATTCCGTAGTGCGGCCTCAATGATTGTATGGAATGCCACATGGCGAGTCTGTTCCATTCCCGAGAGCTCGCTTCCGGGAGGCGCTGCGCTCAGCGGGGGGAGCGTTTCGGGCTCGCGCGCCTGAAGCGCGCTTGGAATACCAAGTCCAATGACTAAAAAGGACAGAAGTAACGCCCCAATAATTGGGCCGGTGACAGGGAAATAAAAACTGGCAAGGTGTCCGGAGGATGAGTTCTCCCGGAGCAATCCTCCCGTTACCGGGCCGAAGTCCCCTGCCAAAATAGATGTTTCCCCTCGTAGTAGGCAGGCCAAACGGGTTTTCAAGACCTTACCACATCCGGATGGCTACTGTTGCCCGCATGCCTGGAAGCAGGCCTGGGGCGAGGGGAAGATCGGCTTCCGCCCGCATTGAACCGTCGGACGAAAGGGCAGAGGCAATCCGGCTCACTGAGGTGCTGAATACTTTGCCGGGTAAGGCGTTGAAGCGCACCCGCACCGGATTCCCGACGCGCAGATACGGGGCAATCCGTTGAGGTGTCTCGATTACCAAGCGCAGTTTGTCGCTTCGGATAAGCTCGACAATCGGGGTGTTACCTGAGATCAGCGCTCCAGTGTGCGCTAGGCGTTGGACGATGATCCCATCGAAGGGAGCTTTTACCCGGCTGAATGAAAGCCTTGCCCGAAGATTTTCTAGCTCTGCCTCGGCCACGCGTACTGCTGCTTTTCGTACCTGAAGCTCGGCTTCGGCTGCCGCGCGCTTGCCATCGGCTCGATCGATCTCCTCAGCAGTGACGGTACCTTGATGCTGTCGGGCGAGACGATGGAGCCGGCTGGCTAGGCGTGTCTTGAAGCGAACCGCGCGCTTAGCTTGCTCGCGCTTGGCCTCGGCCTCGGCGAGGCGAGCCTCCGCCTGGCGCGTTTGCGCTTGCAGCTCAGGAACGTTGAGCTCCGCGATTACCTCCCCCTTATGTACCTGGTCCCCCAAATCCACACGAATCGTTTCAAGGTAACCGCTTACCCGCGCCGGTTGCTCGACCCGTTCGAATGCCTCGAGGTGGCCCTGCAAGTTGACCACCCGCTGCTCCACGTTGTCCTGGATTACCTCAACTGACAGCTCGGGGGGAGCTGCCATTAGTTTCCCCCACATGAACAAGATCGGAGCAAGGGCTAACGCACGCATAGTTTCGCTTTTGCTGCTATTCTACTGCTGGCTAATGGGGACTCATCGAGGCAGGGGTTGCGCTGACCTTTGATTCGAGTACGAGTATTGGGACAGATAGGGCTTTACCCCACCCAAGGCACGCGGCAAGGTGGAAAGAGGGTATTAAATGCGCTCTTGTTATTGACTTGGCATTGTGTGCATACCATCTAGCGTGGGTGCTATCTGAGGCTGGACTGGTTTCGCCCTCCAGGGGACTAAGTGGCTAGGCAAGACTATTTAGCCTCCTAAGGGTCTATCGGTGGCTTAACCTACTAGGCGTGTGCACAAAAGGGCAAACCCCGTTTTGATCCCTGATTGAATAGGGGTTGCGACTCAAAAGCTTGGGGAAACCCCACAGGCTTGCGAGTGCTCTCGCCTACCGTAGAGCGGCTTCGTTTTGCCCCTGTCAATGGCCTCATCGTCCGGGCTAAGACCCGACGGCGACCGAGGGGTTAGGAAGGGAGATAGGATGAGCTCAAGCCAGTCGATCGGCGCATACTTGATTGAACAGCTCCACACCCATGGGATAGGAACCGTCTTTGGGATCCCGGGGGACTACGTCCTCGGTTTCTATGATCAGCTCCATCGCAGCTCCCTTCGGATTGTTAATACCTGCGACGAGCAGGGAGCCGGTTTTGCCGCGGATGCCTATGCCCGCGTTCGCGGGCTCGGAGCGGTTTGCATTACCTATTGCGTTGGAGGGTTGAAGGTGACCAACACCACCGCTCAAGCGTTCGCGGAAAAATCGCCCGTGGTCGTAATCAGCGGGGCCCCCGGGATAAATGAGCGGCGAAAGAATCCCCTACTGCATCACAAAGTAAAGGAGTTTGATACCCAGAAGAAGGTCTTCGACCAGCTTACCGCTGCCTCGACTGTGATCGATGATCCCCAAACGGCCTTCCCGGAAATCGACCGCGTCCTCTACGCGGCATTGCGCTATAAGCGACCTGTTTATATTGAGCTTCCCCGGGACATGGTCCAGGCGCAAGGGGTTTCTCGCTATCAAAGCCCTCGCCTATTCGGTCCTCAACGTAGCGAGAAAAGCGATGCGAACGCCCTCCGCGAGGCCTTAGGGGAAGCGGTGGCCATGATCAATGCGGCGGTGCAGCCCGTGATCATCGCCGACGTCGAGCTCCACCGTTTCGGCCTGCAGGACGAGCTGCTCGAGCTGGCCAAGCAAACCAATATCCCCGTTGCTGCCACGATCCTTGGGAAATCGGTTATCGGCGAGCATCATCCTTTCTTCCTCGGGATCTACGAAGGGGCCATGGGCCGGAGCGAGGTGCGCGATTACGTCGAGAATAGCGACTGCTTTGTCTTGCTGGGCATGTTCATGACGGACCTTAATCTGGGGCTCTTTACCGCCCGGATTGATCAAGGGCGTTCAATCTATGTGACTAGTGAACGAACCTCAATTCGCTATCACGACTACGCGAATATTCGGTTGCAGGATTTCCTCCATGGGTTGATCAAATCCCATCATATCCGCCCCCGGAAACGGGTCTGGAATCCCCATCCGGAGCCACCGCAGTCTTTCGTGCCCGAGCGAGGTAAGGCAATCACCATCCAGCGCCTTTATCAGTGCCTCAATGCCTTTATTAACGAACAATTCGTAATTATTGCCGATGTCGGGGATGCCCTTTTCGCGGCTTCCGATCTATTCATCCATTCCCGAACAGAGTTCATCGCCCCTGCTTACTATACCTCGATGGGCTTTGCGGTTCCGGGAAGCATCGGGGCGCAGATGGCCAATGCGAAGGTTAGGCCTTTAGTCCTGGTGGGGGATGGCGCCTTTCAGATGACCGGGATGGAGGTCTCGACAGCGGTCCGCTTCGGATTGAATCCCATCGTGATCGTACTCAACAACAGCGGCTATGGAACAGAACGCCCTATGCAGGACGGCCCCTTCAATGACCTGCCGCTCTGGCGCTACGATCGGATTCCTGAGCTCGTTGGCAGTGGACTCGGTCTCCGAGCCGCAACCGAAGACGAGCTTGACAAGGCATTGGAGCAGGTCAAAAGGCGAAGTGACAGCTTCTGTCTCCTTGAGGTGAAGCTGGCCGTCGACGATCACTCGCAGGCCCTACAAAGGCTCACCGAACGGATGGCCCACTTTACTCAGGCTGGATCCAAGATTCCTGCCCCCGAGCCTTGACAGGCCGAGCCTACCAACGCTGCTGCCACCGGTTCCAGCGGTATAGACTGCGGGCAAAGGCATTGTAGAGTGCGATTGTGGCTGGCCGGATCGTTGGCAGCGCGAGCGGGCGGGCCTTCCATCGTTTACCCGGGGAATGACGCCCTATCGTTTCGAATGCTTCCATCCCGATCCTGATTCGCCCGTGCTCATCAATTGCGTGTAGCCGCTCACGGACGCATTCGCGCTCGACTTCGAGCTCCTAGCCGATGCGAGGATCTTTGACAGCAATGCCATCGCAGCAACCATCCATCGGGGTTCAAGCCTTGCAGGATCGCCCCCTGGTTCGGGTTGGGGGGCAATGGACCCTGATCGCGGATCCCAAGGCCCGTAGGCGGGCTACCCGAGCATTGTCGGCTGTGACCGCGCCCGCTCAGGCGGTGTGGGACATCCGGGACGTAGAGGCCTTAGACAGTGCCGGGGCCCTTTTGCTGTGGCGCCTTTGGGATCGGGCCTTCCCGGCAGAGCTTTGGTGCCATGAGTACCAACGCAGCTATTTTAACCGACTCGCCGAATTGCCCGGTCCCTCGCCCGAACCGACCGGCGCTTGGTGGTACCCCCTGGCTCGCCTCGGTCGCGGTCTTCATCAAGCCTTGGGCACAGGCGGTCAGTTACTCCTGTTGCTGGGTCAGCTCCTGGTCTCAGGGATCTTTGCCCTCCGTTATCCTCGATTCCTGCCCTGGAAAGAGCTGAGCGCAACCATCTACAAGGCCGGCTTCCAGTCCATTCTGTTACTGGGAATCATCAATTTCTTGATCGGCATGGTTATGGCTTACCAGATGGGGATGGCGATCAGCAAATACGGTGCGAACACTGCCATCATTGGCGTGCTCTCGGTGGCCATATTACGGGAGATCGGTCCCTGGATTGCCGCTATCATCTTGGCCGGACGCACTGGCTCCGCGATAACTGCTGAGATCGGCTCCATGCATATTACGGGAGAGCTGTCCGCCCTGCGGACCTTCGGGGTCTCGCCAGTCCTGCGATTGGCCTTCCCTCGCGTGGCGGGATTGGCCCTTGCTATGCCTCTGTTGGTCGTCTGGTCGGATTTCGCGGCGATGGTAGGGGGCATGGTGGTGGCCAACACCAGCTTGGGGGTTTCCCCAACCCTCTTCCTTGAGCGTCTTCCCCACGATGTGGAACTGGTCAATTTCTGGATCGGGGTAGGTAAAGGGGGCATCAATGGGGTCATCATCGGCTTGGTCGCTAGCTACTATGGCTTGTACGCTGAGCCCAGCACGGAGAGCTTGAGCCGTCAAACGACGGCAGCGGTCGTGACTATCCTGTCCTTGGTTCTAGTCCTGGACGCCGGTTTGGGCGCCCTGCTGGCTCGGGCGGGGCTTATCTGATGGGGGAGGGAGCGACCGAGCCCGTGATTCGGGTCGAGGGGCTCAGCACGCGCCTTGGCGGCCACTGGGTCCACCGGGAGGTGAACCTGGAGGCCCGGCGCGGCGAGATGCTGGGGGTCGTTGGGGCTAGCGGCAGCGGTAAGACGGCTCTCCTGCAGCAGGTGGCGGGGCTGTTGCGTCCGGCTAGTGGCCGCGTTGAGGTGCTAGGGATGGACGTGCATCGGGTCTCAGGAGGCCATCTTCGGGAGCTACGCAAGCGCTGGGGGATCCTCTATCAGAATGGGGCCCTTTTTAGTGCCCTAAATGTCTTCGAGAATGTGGCCTTTCCGCTGCGAGAGCTGGCGCGGTACGGGGAGGCGCTGGAAGAGGATCTGCTTCGGGAGCTAACTTGGCTTAAGCTCTCCCTAGTCCGTCTCGAGCTGGACGACGCCTGGAAGCTGCCAGGTGAGCTGTCCGGCGGGATGGTCAAGCGAGTCGCCTTGGCTCGGGCTCTTGCCTTGGAGGCGGAGCTCCTTCTCCTCGATGAGCCCACGACGGGCCTGGATCCCATCCTGGCTCGAGAGTTTGCCGCTCTCCTGCTCCAGCTCCGGGAAGAACTGGGACTGAGTGGGCTCATGATTAGCCATGACCTGAATGCCCTAGCCCGCCTTTGCGATCGGGTCGCCGTGCTAGTCGAGGGAAGGATCGTGGCAACCGGTTCCTTGGAGGAGGTGGCCCAAGTGGACCATCCCTTTGTCCAAGATCTCTTCACCCCGACCCCCGGATGGGAGCGGATGTACCGTCTCTCCCACCAAACACGCCAATAATGGAGAGCCGTGCCTACGCTATGCTGGCCCTGGTCTTCCTGGTATTGATGACCGGAGGGGCAGCCTATCTGTTCTACTGGCTCCAGGCCGCCGAGCCGGAAGACCGGATCTTCTTGATTGATTCCCAATATAATGTGGGTGATTTGCACGCCCATTCGGAGATCACCTATAAAGGCTTGCTCATCGGGCATGTGAAATCGGTCGGGTTTCACCCCGAAGACCCGGATAAGGTCCGTGTCCGCCTCGGGATTCAGCGGGGCGTCCCCGTCACCGAGTCCATGTACGCGGAGCTGGGCACACGGGGCCTGACAGGCACCAATTACCTGGCCCTCAAGAAGGAGCCCGAGGCCAACGATGTCCCTCTGAAGACTTCGAAGACCACCCCGGCGCATATTCCTCTGCGACCAAGTGGGGGCCAGAGCTTGATGGCGGCCGCCGAGGAGGTTACCAGCCAGGTCAAGAGACTCACCCGAGGCTTGAATCAGCTCGCTGGGGAAGACAACCAGCGGCGGGTGAAGCGTCTCCTTACCCAAGCCGAGCGCAGCCTCGCTCACTTCGAGGCACTCGAGCGGAGCCTGCAGCCCAGCGTCAAAGCCCTCCCTCAAGTCCTGGAAGAGGCCCAAGGGGTACTCGGGGATAGCCAGCACCTCTTGCAGCGTACCCGCCACCTCATGGCTACCACTGAAGCCCAAGTCAAGCAAGCCGGTCAGGCCGCTTCCGCCATCGCCGATCTTGGCGGGCAAGGCAATAGGATACTCCGGCAGAGCCAGCGTATTCTCCTTCCGGATTTGGAGGTAACTCTGGGGCACCTAAAGCGTGCTGCGGCTAACCTGGAAACCCTGAGTCGGCGACTCGAGCGCCGACCCCAGTCGATCTGGTTGGGGCCCGTCAAGCCCCCGCCTGGACCGGGGGAGCCCGGCTTCAACCCCACCGCCGGGAGCGAGGCGCGGGAAGCGCCATGATAAGCCGGGCAGCGGTGGCCCTCCTGGTAGCCCTAGTCGCGGCCGGGTGCGCCACGCAGCCCCTGAAGCCGACCAAGAAGTACCAGCTCCCAGTAACGGGGGCCGAGAAGGCCGCTGCGAGCCCAGAAGGGGAGCTCCGCCCGCCCCTCCGGGTCGCACGGATAAGGGGGCCGAGCTGGCTCCGCAAGCGGACCATGTTCTATCAGCTGAACTTCCGGACACCCCCTGTTATGGGCTGGTACGGCCAGTCCCGCTGGATAGCGCCCCCCACCGTGATGGTGGGGCGTGCCCTCCGCTCGCAGCTGATGGCCAGCGGCCGATGGCGAGCAATCCTTGCCCCGGAGGATCCCGCTCGGGCGGAATGGGTCCTGCAGGTAGATCTCCTGGAGTTTATCCAGGTCTTTCCCGAAACCGATAAGAGCTTCGGTCAGCTCCGGGCGCGTGCGCTCCTACTCGTCGAGCAATCGGACCAAGTCCTGGCCCAGCAGCGTTTCTCTTACCGGGTCCTGGCCCCGAGCCCGAATGCCGAGGGTGGGGTCCAAGCCCTCGGGAAGGCCGCTAGCCATTTGCTCGAGGACATTCGTCGTTGGCTATTGGCAGCCCCGATGCCCTAGTCAGAGGCAAAGCGGGGTTGTCGGCTTCGGCAGGCATCGGGCCGGTGCCGGGGAGAGGCTGGCAATGGGATTGATCAGGGCCTTTACGCTCCCCAACCGGTTCCCTTTAGGGTCTCGATATAGGTGCGCTCGGTGGCATTCTTGATCATACCGGCCCCCCGACCGCATAGGGGGACCGGCCCGATAGTCCCCACGGCATCGGCATTGCCCAGAGCCACCAGCAAACCTAGCCTGCCGGGCCAATAGGGAGCCGAATCCCGACCCTCTGCCTCGCGCCACAAAACGCTCGCCAAATACCGGCCTTGATTGATGGCCTCGGCAGCAGTGGCCAAGGCGGAGGGGTCGTCCTTTCTAACGGCGCAGTCCCCAATCGCTCGGATCGCTGGGTAATGCCGGACGGCTAGGGTCTCATCCACCCGTATCCGTCCGCTTGTATCCTGTTCCAGGCCTGCCCTTCGCAGGACCTCCGGTCCCCGGATGCCCCCAGTCCAGGCTAGGAGCCCGTAACGGATGGTCAATCCCCCTGCCATTAGTCGGGATTCGTCGACCCGTTCCAAGGGGGCCCCAGTCCGGACTTCCACCCCTTTCTCCGCTAGGAGGCGTCGGGCACAGCGCCCATCCCCCAAGGCCCTCCCCGCCAGCAGGCGCTTTTCGCGCTCCATCAGGATGAGGCGGACGTCCCGCACAGGAATGGCATAGCGATCCGCC
>CAYVMM010000034.1:0-11311 GCA_964452535.1 uncultured Gammaproteobacteria bacterium
GATCTTGATACCCCACCCGCCCTGAAGGGTAGGGTTTTACGCGCCGCCCGATCAATCTACCTAATCCACACCCGGAAGGGGCAGCCTTACACCCCATCGGGCTTCCGGGCCATGTTCCGTCGGGCTTTGGAGCAAGCCAAGGTAGAAGATTTCCGTTTCCACGATATTCGAGCAAAGTCGCTGACCGACTACGAAGCGGGCGGCGAGGATGCACAGGCTCTAGCCGGCCATCGAACCCCTGAGCAAACTCGGGAGTATATTCGCCGGACGCGGGTACAGGAACTTGACCCGAATCATCCCAAGTGGCGCGAGAAAAGCAATAAAGGATCTTGATACCCCACCCGCCCTGAAGGGTAGGGTTTTACGCGCCGACCTAACAAATTGAAAAACGAATTCGAAAACAAAACCTGGGCAACCCCCAGTGCGCTTTTTACGCTGGCCACGAATTCCCTCAAATTCCTTGGAAACTATCCTGAACAATCTGTTCCAGCGGCGCCTAATCCGTAGAAGACAACACAAAGAGTTGCGAAAGAAACAAGAATGGATATTAAAACCATAAAATGGGTGTACCTTGCATTTCTATTAGCATCTTGATGTTGAAGGTGACTAATATACCCAAAAAGTGCATCAGGTGAAAGAACCCAATACCACTCCGTTTTAGGATGCGCAACTCTTGGGGGTCTATCTGTCCGATAAATATAAACATAATCTGGATGGGGCTCGACAAAAAGGGCTTTATGAGCCCTGCCTAATTCGGCATCATTGAGCCCGGAAGCGTTTTGGGCTTGCTCTACGGTAAAATACCCACCCTTTTTCTCCAGAGCAAACTTAATAAGTTTGATATAGGGGTGATCTTCCATCCTTCCCCTTCGGAGCCGCATGCAATTCTTTTTTAATCTAGTGAACCAGTTATACATAGTTCCCCCCTTCCCTACTGGCAGCCATTAACTCACCTAATTCACGAAGGTAAAGCACAAACTGGCAAATTTTGCCACTTCTCCCGGGTTGAGCGGATACAACTCCCGGATATGGCGTTCACCCAAATGGGTGAAGAAGGAAGCTCAAGATAGGTGGCCATTTTCCTTTTTCAACAGGAAATTACGTTGGCTTCTGGTGCATCCCATGAATTAGCAGGATGATGAAAAAGTCCGATCATATACTACATGTAGTGCGAGTAATTCCTTACAGCCCACTATTCATGGTGAGGGCGAGGGGTTTTTCATCACCCTGTTAGGTGGGATTAAGAGTGAACGCGAAGGGCGTTGTAGACGGGTTGTGGCGCAATTGTAGACAGAGAACCGAAATAGGCACCAGACATTCGCCTAGTGCCCTGATTTAATTGGTGGGCCGTCCAGGATTCGAACCTGGGACTCGCTGATTAAAAGTCAGCTGCTCTGCCACCTGAGCTAACGGCCCTCTACTTGCCGAGTTTTTATCTTGGGTTAATGGGGATCCCGGCCAAGGCCCACGTTAGGGAACCGGGAAGACCTCGAAGGTAACGCTATCCTTGAAGGCGGTAAAGGGACCTATCCAACCTTTCAGTTCAATTTGCTGAGACTCAGAAACGCCCGTGGAGCAAGTCAATCTTGATCCCTACGTCCTCTCGGTGCAGGCCCTGCCGGGCAACGAAGGCCTGAGGTAGGGGGACTCTGTACCGGGTATGGCCGTTGGGGTCAATGTTAGCCACAGCCCGATTCCGAGCAACTTGGTCCCCATAAGCCACCGAATAGGAATAGATCCCATAGACCAGTCCAGCCAAGACTCCCGCTCCAATCCCCGTCACGATAAACTTGGCGTGGTCCTCGGGCTCATCGGTTAGCAGCATGGCACCGGTTCCAGCCACCCCACCGATGGCTCCGCCATACAAGGTGGACCACCAGATATCCTGGACTACGTAGCTCGCCGCCCGAGCCGGAGCGGCAGCCATCACCAGGACAGCTAATAAGCATACCGCACTACCCCATTGCCGCCTAAAGTCCTGACCACCCATCTCCCATCCCTGCCCGGAAGGCCCCCTCTGGAACCCCCAGCGCAGGGGCTCCCTAAGCGTCACTTTAGTAAGATCAATTATTGTAGAGGATTGCTATCCACCGAACCACAGACCCCCAGATCAGGGGATCGGAGCTAAAGGACAAACGCGTTGCGGAACAAATCAACCGTCTGGCAGAATCCTTTGAGCCAGGTATGGGGAGGGTCATGTTCGCTTCTCGGCCCTTATAGAGACTGCTGGCACGCTTTGAAACCAAGGTTTCCCCTCCCACCCTCCAAAGGAATGCGGGTGTGAGATGGATCTAAGCTCTGTTGAAAAGGCCTACAAGCGGCTAGCCAGCACCTACGATACCTTCTTCGGCGCCATCTTCCATCCCGGTCGTAAGGCGGTAGTAGAGAACCTTGACCTGGGGTCGGGCGATAAGGTTCTGGAGATGGGAGTAGGAACTGGGCTCTCTCTCCCGTTGTATCCCCAAGATGTGGAGCTCTACGGCATCGATGTTTCCGAGCCCATGTTGGAAAAGGCTCGGGAAAAAAAGGTCAATCATCACCTTGAGCACGTGAAGCAGCTGGAGGTGATGGACGCGGAGGCCACCGCCTACCCGGACGACATGTTTGATGTCACTGTAGCCGAATATGTGGTTACTGTGGTCCCTAACCCGGTCAGATGCATCGACGAGATGCGCCGGGTAACTAAGCCCGATGGGGAGCTGGTGATCGTCAATCACTTCCATTCGGGAAACCCCATCATTGGGGCCTTTGAAAAGGCCTTGGCGCCCCTTTCGGCAACCCTGGGCTTCCGCCCTCATATGCGGGAGCGAGAGCTGATCCAGCAGGCGAATCTTGAGGTCCTCGAACGCCGGGGGGTGAATCTATTCCACTACTGGACTATGCTAAAATGTCGGAACAACAAGGCCCCCGCATCGTCTTAGAGAATGGATCGGCCTAGCCGGAGGGAGCGGGCACCGGTGGGCGGGTTAGGAAGGGACTTTGAGCAGGCCAGTCGACAGGTCCGATCCTATCCCAGACGTGTTAAGCGATTTCACCCCAAGGGAGGCGTTCTGTGATGAAGGCAACCTTCCAGAGGTGGCTACCCAATCAGGATCGGTTGCAGCAAGTGGTTGGTAAAGGTCGGATCATGAGCTGGCTTATCGAGCGCAAGGGGGTGTGGAGCCTACATCGGCGCTCGCTGGCTGGAGGAATTGCCCTGGGTTTGTTCGTTGGCCTAACGCCGACGGTGGGCATTCAGACAGTGCTTGTCTTGCTTGGCGCTCCCTTCCTGCGCGCCAATTTCCCGGTCGCTTTCCTGGCCCTGTGGGTCTCTAACCCGATTACCACGCCCCCGCTCTACTGGGCTTTCAACCGACTAGGCGCCTGGGTCTTTTCTGACTTTCTGCCACTTAGCCGCCTTACGGAATTGGCGCCTTTCGCTCAAACGCTCGTGCAGCAATCGGCTTTCCTCTGGCTGGGAAGCCTGCTGCTCGCCGTTCCTATCTCGGTCTTCAGCTACATAGGCTTTATCTGGGTCTGGCGCTATGCGACTGTGCGTCGCTGGCGACACCGGCCAGCTGCCCAGCCTTGTAGCAAAAAGTCGGCTTCAGTCGTTCCCTAAATAGGCCGTTGCAGAACGGCCTGCTGTAAGTCGCTTAGCTGGGGGCTAGCTCCTTCCTCTAGAAGGCCTTCCCGGGGTTGAGAATGCCTCGGGGGTCGAAGGCGGCTTTAATCCGGCGGTGCAGCTCCCGGCTTGTAGCATCCAGCTCCCGATCCACGAAGGGCACCTTCTCCGAGCCCACTCCATGCTCCCCCGATAGGGTCCCTCCGAGCTCCATGACGGTATCGAATATTCGATTTAAGCAAGCCCGAGCACGAGCCATCTCGTCGGCATGGTCCGGATGGACCATCAAATTGACATGGACATTGCCGTTGCCAGCGTGACCAAAGTTGACGATCGCCAAGTCATGCTCCTCGGCGTAGGCTTCCAGCCGTCGCAAAAACCAAGCGAGCCGTGTGATGGGGACCACTACGTCCTCGTTGATCTTGAGCGGAGCGAACTGCTTCACGGCTCGGGACAAAGATCGACGAGCTCGCCACAAATTGTCGATCTCCTTAGCTGAGGAGCCGATACGCAGCTCCAACAGCCCCTTCCCTTCCAGGGACCTTTCCAGGCTTTGGAAATCGGTGGCTACCGCCTCGGGAGCGCCATCGGCCTCCACCATTAGCACCGCCTCCGTACCGTCGGGCAGATCTTGGTCAAAGCCACTCCGACGCAGGGCCTCAATGGCAAGGCTGTCCATAAATTCCAAAGCGGAGGGAATGACCCTAGCCGTCATGATGCGCTCCACCGCTGCCCCCGCTCCCTCTACGGAGGCAAAGCAAGCCCGAGCAGTCTGCTTCGCGGTAGGCTGTGGCGTCAGACGGAGCGTCGCTTCAGTAATCAAGGCTAAGGTGGCCTCGGAACCTATCATAAGGCGAGTCAGGTCGTAGCCGACTACTCCTTTCGTGGTACGGGTGCCGGCACGCAGGATCTCCCCAGTGCCGGTTACTGCCTCCAGCCCCAGCACCCAGTCCCGGGTAACTCCGCGCTTGACCGCCCCCGGACCGGCGCTGTTCATGGCAAGGTTGCCCCCCACTTGACAGTAAGGGGCACTGCCCGGATCAGGAGGCCAAAACAGGCCGTACTCTCCCGCCACCTCTTGGACTAGTCGATTAGTGACTCCAGGCTGAACGCGGACGAGTCGATTGCTCGGATCCGTCTCCAAAACGGCATCCATGCATTCGAAGGCAACCACCACTGCCCCCGGCACCGGCAGAGCACCTCCCACATTGCCCGACCCTGCCCCTCGAGCCACCAGAGGGATACTGTGGCGATAGGCCGTACGCACCAACCTAGCCACTTCCTCGGTAGTAGCGGGGAAAACCACCGCTGCCGGCGGCACGCTGTGAGGCGTATCGTCGGTAGCGTAGAGAGCGAGGATCTTCGGCTCGGTATGGCACCGATCGGGATCGAACAACACCCTGAGCTCACGCTCTACCCCGGAAGGCAGGCCAGCCGGATTGGCCATGGGGGTCTCCTTATCGTGACTTATTCCGAACGGGGCAAGACCGTGTCTCCCCGCTGCAAAGGGGGGCACGAGGGTCTGCTGCCACCTACCAGGCCCAGCCCTTAGCCGGTGTTGCGTTGCCCTGCGGCGATGCCGTTGATGGTGCGCAGCAGCAGACTCATCCAGCGCTGGCTTTCTTCCTCGGAAAGATCGGGATCTTGGTATCGCCGCATCAGCATAAGCTGAATGTGATTTAGGGGATCGATGTAGGGATCCCGCCGTTGGATGGAGCGGGCCAGCATGGGCGTTTCCTCCAAGATCCCATTGCCTTGCGTCACCTCCAGAATCCGATCACGGGTGCGCTCGAACTCGTCGCGGATCTTGGCGAAGATGGCCTGGCTACGCTCAACATTCCAGTCTAGTGCCGCATACTGAGCGGCAATCTCCATGTTGGCCTTAGCCAGCGCCATCTGGATGTTGGATAGGAAGGTATTAAAGAAGGGCCATTCTTGATACATCCGTCGCAAAAGCGCCAACCGCCCTTCCTCACCGGTGATAAATTCCTCCAGCGCAGTCCCCACACCATACCAGGCAGGTAGGGTATGGCGACTCTGGCTCCAGCCGAAGACCCAGCCAATGGCTCGGATAGCATCCAGAGACTGGACCTCTTTTTGCCGGTGGCTAGGCCGGGAGCCAATATTTAAGCGACTGATGCCGTTAATGGGCGTCGCTCGATAGAAATAGTCCAGGAAGCCTTCCGTGTTCCGGGTCAAGTCCCGATAGGCTTGCTCGCCGACATCGGCGAGCTCGGCGAAGGCTTCCAGGAACTCCTCACAGTCTCCCGGAGCCTCCTGCACCGTGCATCGACTCGCCTCCAAGACACCGGATGCCATCACGGTGAGCTCGTAAACCGCCGTTTCTAGATTAGCGTACTTACTGGACAGAACCTCCCCTTGCTCTGTGATCTTGATGCCCCCCCGGACCGTGCCCGGTGGCTGGGCCAGGATCGCCTTGTGGGTGGGTGCGCCTCCGCGGGCCACAGTACCCCCCCGTCCATGGAAGATGCGCATCGTCACCCCATAACGCTGCCCCAGTTCCATAAGCTGACGCTGGGCTTGATAAAGGACCCAGGAAGAGGCAACGATTCCACCGTCCTTGCAGGAATCCGAATAACCGATCATGACCTCCTGCTCATCCCCCTGGGCGGCCAGCAACCTCCGATAGACGGCATTCTCAAGCAGGGCGGTCATCACCGTTTTAACAAGCTCTAAGTCCTCGATGGTCTCGAACAAAGGCACCACTGACAGGGTATTGAACCAAGCGCCATCGGGGGCCTGACCCGTCAGGCCAGCAGCCTTGGCGAGCCAGAGGACCTCCAGGACATGGCTCGCCGTCCGAGCCATGGAAATGATGTAGCTACCGAATGCGGCGGGGCTGATCTCCCCTTGCATCCCGGCCATGTTACGGAAGACATCCAGGACGCCACGGGCCGCCGGGCTAAACTCCATCCCCTCGGGTAGGAGGTCGTAGCGCTCGGCCAGCTCACTGGTAAGCAGCTCCACCCGTTCGGCCTCCGAAAGTTCCGCATAAGATCGCGTCAGATCCCCTCGCGCCGTCAGGATTTCATCGACTGTTTGTGTATGCCGGCTAGATTCCTCTCGGATGTCCAGGCGAGCCAAGAAGAAGCCAAAGGTTTCCCCAATACGGCGCAAGTCCTTGAGCTCGCGCTCAGCCACGGCTCGGTCACCGTGGCTGGCCAGCGATTGAGCGATCGCCTCCAAATCGGCCAGGAATTCCCCCTCCTCCGTATAGGCGTAATCGGACTCAGCCCCCGGGATCTGACCGCCAAGCCGGGCCTCGTTGGCAGAATGGGCCCGGAGGAGGCGCTCCCGAATAAAGCGCAATTTCTGGCGGTAGGGCTCATGAAAATAACGTTGCCGAAGACCACGGGCCAGATCCGGGAAACAGCGCCGGTCATGGTCCAAGCCCTCGTAGAAGGCTTCCGAGGGCCTTCCAAAGCGATCCGAATGGGACAGGATATGGTGAAGCTGACCAACCCGATCAAGGTAGGCCGAAAGGATCTCTCGCTTATGGATTCGCAGGGCCCAGGTCATAGTCTCGGCAGTAACGTAGGGATTACCGTCACGGTCACCACCGATCCAGGAGCCGAAACGCAGAATCGTGGGAACTTCGGGGGCCGCCTTCTCATAGACGGCCGCGAGGGCCTGTTCTAGGCGCCGATAGACGCGGGGAATGGCCTGGAAGAGGCTCTCCCGAAAATAGAACAGCCCGTTGTCGATCTCGTCCTCCACCTGGGGCCGACGAACCCGAACCTCGTCGGTCTTCCACATCACCTGGACGTCTACGGTAAGATCCCGCTCTAAGGCCTCACGCTCCGCTGGAGGCAGGCATTCTTCCTCAAGGCTTTTGACCTTGAGGAACATGCGCCGCTGCCCCTGGAGCAGGGTACGGCGAGTGGCTTCGGTGGGATGGGCGGTAATTACTGGCGAAATGTCGAGCTGCTGCAGTAGCTCGCCGCACTGGTCGGCAGTTAGTCCTTGATTCGCGAGGCGAGTTAGAACCTCTTCGAAGCTATTTTCCCAGGCTTCGCCTTCCTGTTCGGCGCGGTACAAAAGGCGATGAGCATGGGCTTCCTCGGCAACATTAACCACCCGAAAATAGGCGGAAAAGGCCCGAATCACATAGGTGAGGACTTCGGGGTCCAGCTCCCAGATAAAACGCTCCAAATCGGCGCGGAGCTGGGGATCGTCTTCCCGGCGGAGCTGGATATACCCCTTCCGCAGGTACTCCACAGCCTCATAGACCTCAGCTCCCGCCTGGGTCATAAGGACATCACCGAGCCTTCGGCCTAAGGCCTTGACCCGACCACGCAGCTCGGAATCCAGTTGGGATAGATCGCTTCCGGTTGGAATCAGCGTCTCCGTTAGCTGCTACGGCACAGCCTAGCCGGTCAGCCGGTCCTATTCCTTCGGGCCCAAAATGCACCCAGTTCCTTTTCCCACTGCCCCAACAACTGCTTAGTCTTTAGGAAATGCACCCCCCACGTCCGGGACCAGGAAGCCGCTTGAGCCGCGCCTAGCAGGCCATGGTGAAAGGGCCTGCTCATCGTTTTAACCTTGGGACTTTTTCAGGTAGAACGTATATTCCCCATCGTCTTCTCGATGCTCCAGAAGCTCATCACCCGATTGGCTAGCGTAGGCTTCAAAATCTTTCACCGAACCGGGATCGGTAGCCAGAACCTTGATAACATCTCCAGCGTTCAGATCCTTAAGTGCTTTTTTCGTTCGCAGGATCGGTAATGGACAGTTTAACCCGCGGGCATCGAGCTCTTGGTCGACTGCGGACATTCACGGACCCTCCCTGTAACGGCTAACGGCTTCTTTGTCCTGAGCTCTCCCCCTTGCAAGGCGTTGAAGTCTTACCCCCGTGGAGCGAGTCAAATCGCTTCGACCGGAGCTACTGGATACCGCTGAGCCCACGCTTCGATCCCTCCCACCAGGTGGTATACCTTGGGGAAGCCCTGCTGAAGCAGGTATCGCCCGACCTGGGCCGATCGGACCCCGTGGGCACAGTACAGAACCACGGGGCAGCGGGCATCCAGCCGATCGGCAAAGGTCGGGATTTGGTGCATGGGGATATGGATCATCCCCGAGATAATCCCCCGAGCCAGTTCTTCGTGGCCTCGGACATCGACCAGCTGAAAGACTTCACCGGACCAAGCGTTCAGGGCCTCTGGGGTTAGCTCACCTAGCAAGCTCATGCCATCTCCATCGAGGTTCCGTCCAGGGGCTAATACGCCGCCAATTTTAGGATTACCGGGCCCACTTTGGGACCCCTACCGTTTCCGCCCTCCTTACCAAATTGACCGGATGGCCGGGCAGGCCAACCGACCCTGTCTTTTCTGGACAAAGCCGTTCGGAATCCGCTGGCCGGAACGCCTTAATGACCAGCATACCATTTCCTTGGAATAAGAAGGGACAACCAATCCCTCTTCCTGTTTCATAGCCCGATTTAGCCATCTACGTGCTTCATGATAGCTTTCCTTGGAAAGGCCAAAATCGAGCATAAGAACAGCAGATTCTTACCTCCCTTAGATCCCGGCAACGGAGAAGCTCTTGACAACAGGGACTGATCCCCTTTCTCACTTTGACCCTGAAGGCAACGCCCGTATGGTCGATGTGGGCGAAAAACCCGTCACTGAGCGCTGGGCTGTAGCCGAAGGCTGGATCCGAATGGAGTCAACTACCCTTGAGCGCATCCGGGCCGGCCAGGTGGCCAAGGGGGACGTCTTAGGTGTAGCCCGCATTGCCGGGATCCAAGGGGCCAAAAAGACCGGCCATCTCATTCCGTTATGCCATACCCTCCCCCTTACTAGTGTGGAGGTAACCTTCCACGATCAGGATCATCCCCCCGCAGTTGGTGCCGAAGCGACCGTCAAGACTGCCCAGCGCACCGGCGTAGAAATGGAGGCCCTAACCGCGGTCCATATTGCCCTACTCACCATCTACGATATGACCAAAGCCATGGAGCGGGGCATGGAGATCACCCATATCCGGCTTCGCGAAAAGGCCGGGGGTCAATCCGGCCATTGGCATCGCAGCCCCAACAGCTAGGCTTCCGTATGAACTTCCGGGGCTAGGCTTGGCCTAATCTGTCAGGCCCTCTACCAAGTCCATAACCCTTCCAACCCGTGAAGCCATCTTCTGCTCCTAAACACTGGATTGTTCCGCCATGCGGACCTTGGTCGGAATCCTAGCTGCGTTTTTGATCGGCCTGTCGCCCATCGGCTGGGCTCAGGATCTGCCCTCCTTGGGGGGGCAGATAGGGGGAGGGCTTACCCCAGCACAAGAGGTACAGATCGGAGAACGCTTCCTCAAGCAGGCCCGACAGAAGTTAACCTTCGTCAAGGACCCGAAAGTCCTCGACTATGTCCGTGCGATGGGCAACCGGATCACCGTTCAGACCAGCTTTCGACCCTACCCCTTTCATTTCTATGTACTGGAAGATGCCAGCCTAAACGCCTTCGCCGTCCCGGGAGGCCACATTTTCCTCCATTCCGGGCTAGTCAAAGCAACGGACTCTGCAGCGGAGCTAGCAGGGGTGCTGGCCCATGAAGTAGCCCACATCACCCAACGCCACATGGCTCGCCAGGTGGCTGCCGGCCGCCAGACCCAGGTCTCCAGTCTGCTACTGGTAATGGCCGGCATCTTAGCCGGAGTAGGGGGCCAGGGCGAAGCGGCTGAAGGATTAATCGCCGGGGCCGGAGCCTACGGTCAGCAAGAGATGCTGGCCTATAGCCGTTCCTACGAGCGGGAAGCGGACCGCTTAGGACTCCGATACCTTGCCCAGGCCGGTTTTGATCCCCAAGGCTTGGTCGATTTCCTGAAAAAGCTCCAGCGCTGGTCTGAGCTCCAGGGACAAGCACCCCCTCCCTTCCTTTCCACCCATCCGCTTACCGGCAATCGCATCGCCGATGTCCAGAATCGGGCCCAGGATCTGCCTCAGAATGGCAAGACTCCGCTCGGGGGGGAAACCTTCGGACGGGTCCGGGTCCGGCTCGAGGTTCTGACCAGCGACTCCCCTAGCCAGACCTACCAAGACTTTAAGGAACGGGTGGCGAAGGACCCAGACAATGCAGCAGTGGCCCGCTATGGGCTAGCCCTGAGCGCCCACCGCACTGGTCGCACCGAAGACGCTGTAACCCTGATGGAGCGCTTGGTAGAGAACGCCCCCGGGACCATCACCTTTCGCTCAACCCTGGCGAATCTCTATCTAGACACAGGACAGACCCGGGAGGCAATCGCCGAGTACAAAGCCGCCTTGGATCATCGCCCAGGCAGCCCTGAGCTCCGGAAGCAGCTAGGCCAAGCCCTACTGGCAAGTGGAAAAGCGGAAGAAGCTCGCCAGGTCCTGCTTGAGCTGACTCGAGACTTCCCGAGGCGCTCCTCCGCCCATCGAGCCTTAGCACGTGCCTATGCCCACCTTGATCTTCCCATTCAAGCTCATCGAGCGGAAGCGAAAGCCCGTTGGCTGGAAGGCGAGCGTGCCGCCGCCGTAGAGCAGCTAGAGCTAGCTCAGCGGTTGGCCAAGGAGGCAGACTCCCCCCAGCTGAGCCAGATCCAAGCTCGCCTCAACGAGTTAAAGCCCTAACCCCACCCCGGCAAAATATACGAGAAAAGGCCCTTAGATCGGGGCTTTTGCCAAGTCGTCGAGGCGCATAGGGGCTTTTAAGAGCCACCGACTGAAAGCGAAGCCCTACA
>CAYVMM010000035.1:0-6901 GCA_964452535.1 uncultured Gammaproteobacteria bacterium
CCGCGAGCTAGGTGCCCTAGCTGACCGGCTGTCTGTTGTGGGCAATCTCAAATACGAGCATGCCTTGCCACCGGATACCACCCAAAAGGTGGAGGGAGGGCGTCGGGCGATCAACGCCAATCGCCCCGTCTGGGTCGCTGGCAGCACCCATGAGGGGGAGGAAAACGCAATGCTAGCGGCCCACGAGGGGGTGCGGCATTGCCATCCTGGGGCCCTTTTGATTCTGGTGCCTCGGCATCCAGAGCGCTTCGAGGAGGTCGCGCTTCTTTGCGCTCGGCGTGGATTGGCGACTCCCAGACGAAGCCGCGATGAAAAGCCGGGGCCGAAGGATGCGGTCTATCTTGTCGATACCATGGGCGAACTGACCGAATTCTACGGCGCCGCGGACGTGGCTTTCGTGGGGGGGAGCCTGGCTCCGGTAGGTGGGCATAACCTATTGGAGCCGGCCGCCCAGGGCATTCCGACCCTGGCAGGGCCGCATCTAACCCATTTCCAGGCAATCTCAGAGCGTCTCGCGGAAGCGGGCGCCTTATGGATCGTTCGGTCCTCCTTGGGCCTAGGCGAGGCCGTTGCCGAGCTACTACAAGACCCCCAGCGGCGCTTCGCAATGGGTCGGGCTGGCCAGGACGTGGTGGCCCAAAATCGAGGGGCGAAGGCGAAGGTGCTCGAAGCCATTGAAATGGGCTTGTCCCCCTCGGAAAAAGACGCAAGTAAGGTCTCAAGAATTGGCCCGGTACCGGGTGAATAGCCGCTGGTGTGACCTGGAGGACGATGTCCTCCGGAGCGGTTCATCCGTTACCGGGCCGAGGTCTCCCTGATAAAATTTATGCCCCTTTTAGTAGGGGGAGCTACAAGACTTCATTGGCGTAGTCCGCGAGTCGCGAGCGCTCGCCTTGGATGAGGGTAATGTGCCCCCCGTGCTCCCATTCCTTGAAGCTATCGACAACGTAGGTAAGGCCGGAATTGGCTTCAGTCAGATAAGGCGTATCGATCTGATTGATGTTGCCTAAACAGACCATCTTGGTGCCGGGACCGGCCCGAGTCAGTAGGGTCTTCATCTGCTTGGGAGTCAAGTTTTGGGCCTCATCGATGATAATGAGGCGGTTAAGGAAAGTGCGGCCCCGCATGAAATTCAAGGATTTAACCCGAATGCGATGGCGCAAGAGGTCTTGGCTTACTTGAGCGGCCCAGGATCCAGGGTCCCCACTGTCGTTGGCCTTGCCCCCCTTGCCTCCCCCGGTGCTCCCTGTGAGCAGCTCCAGGTTGTCTTCTATCGCTCCCATCCACGGGGCCATCTTTTCCTCTTCGGTGCCTGGTAGGAAACCGATGTCTTCGCCAACTGGGACAGTGGCGCGGGTGATAATGGCTTCTGCGAAGCGCTTTTCTTCAAAGACTTGGTGAAGAGTGGTAGCAAGGGTCAGGAGCGTCTTGCCGGTTCCGGCCAGGCCCAGGAGCGTGACGAAATCGATCTCTGGCTCCATGAGAAGGTTTAGGGCGAAGTTCTGTTCCCGATTGAGAGCGGTGATCCCCCAGACCGCGTTCTTAGGATTGGTGAAATCCCGAATCGGCTCCATAAAATAGTTGCCGGATTCCAGCCGTCGGAGGATTCGGTAGGAAAGCCCCTCATCCTCCCCCTCGCCTTCGGAATAGATGAACTCATTGGGCCACCAGCCGGATTCCACCCCGCTGATCCGATAGAACGTGCGGCCTTCTCCAGCGGCGTAATCGGCGATCTCCAGGGGATGGTCTATCCAGAAGCTGTTTTCGACCGCGTTATGCCCCGTATAGATCAGATCGGGGTCCTCGACCGTATGGTCGTTGGTGTAGGCCTCCGCGTTCAGGCCGAATGTTCGGGCCTTGATGCGTAGGTTGATGTCATTGGTAATAAGCGTTACTGAGCGTTCGGGGTAGCGATGCTCTAGACCAAGGACCACGCTTAGAATCCGGTTGTCTGTTTTGCCCTGGGCGAGGTCATGGGGAAGGGGATGCTCCAGAGCGTCCATCTGAAAGAAGAGCTGGCCCCCGCTATTGGGCAGAGGAATGCCTCCGGAGAAATCCTCGATCCCTTTGCAAAGCCCATCCAACACCCGGGACACTTGACGAACGTTGCGGGCGACTTCCGACATACCTTTCTTTCCGGCATCCATCTCTTCCAGAACAACCATGGGAAGATAGACATCGTGCTCCTCGAAACGGAACAAGCAGCTCGGGTCATGCATGAGGACATTGGTGTCTAGAACGAATAGGCGCTTGTTTCTCTCCATGCCTCCAGCCTTCGTTGGACGAATGAGATCCTAGTTGTTGCCAAAACGACAAAAAAGGGGCCGATAGGCGATTGCCTCGTCCTTGACCCGCTTGCTCAGCGAATACAGTGGCCGCTAAGATAGCGTGCTACGATTCGCTGAGCCGCGCCGCCCAACGGACGTGGCCTCCCATTACTGCCAAGCCGGCCCTGCTCTGCTATCCTTTGCGAACGCCTTGGTAGGGCCGTAAGGACGATAAACCTGAAGCGGTCGTCCGAAAGGACTGCCCATGTTCCACGGAAGCATTGCGGCGCTTGTAACCCCCATGCACGAGGACGGAGCCGTTGCATGGGAGGCCTTAGCCCACCTAATCGATTATCATTTAGAACAGGGTACCCACGGTATTGTAGCGGTTGGAACCACAGGGGAATCGGCCACCCTTGATCATGAGGAGCATCGAAAAGTCATCCGCTTCGTCGTTGATCAGGTCAAGGGGGAAATCCCTGTAATTGCTGGTACAGGTTCCAATTCTACACGAGAAAGCCTGGAGCTGACTCGGCATGCACGGGCAGTGGGCGCGGACGGCGCCTTACTTGTCGTTCCTTACTACAATAAGCCGACCCAAGAGGGCCTCTATCAGCATTTTCGCACTGTGGCCGAGGAGGTTCATCTCCCCCAGTTCCTCTACAATGTCCCCGGGCGAACCGGTCGGCAGCTTACGGTAGAAACGGTGGAGCGACTTTCCCATCTTGCCACTGTGGTCGGTATCAAGGATGCCACCGGTGATATTGAGCGGGCACAGAGGCTGGTGAGGAGCTGCGAGGGGCGCATGGACGTCTTGTCGGGAGAGGACGGCATTGCCTTGGCCCTCATGTTGATCGGAGGCAAAGGGGCCATATCGGTGACCGCCAACGTTGCACCTTCTCAGATGGCGGCATTGTGTGAGGCTGCGCTTGCCGGCGAGGCAAATCGAGCTCGTGCACTTGACGAGGAACTGGCCCCCTTGCATCAGGCCCTTTTTCTGGAGCCCAATCCCATTCCAGTAAAGTGGGCACTCTTCGAGCGCGGCTGGATTAGTCCGGGAATCCGTCTACCCCTAACCCCACTAAGTGAAACCCATCGGCCTAGGCTGCGGCAGACCCTGGAACAACTGGGGCTTCTCGAAGCCGGCTAGGGCCGTTGAGCGCTTCTCAGCCCGGTGCCGCGAGGGTCCTGAGCTGGCAGCTTTCCTTGCTTGGGTGGCAATTGCGCAATCTTATCCCCACCCTAGGAGGCCTTTCCCTCCTGCTTTATCCACGAGCTGGTGCCCAGCTCCTTGCTGCCGGCCTAACGGGTGTCCTTATTGGACTCGGACCGGCCGCTGCCGATTCCAGCCGGGAGCCATCGGCCCGGAAAGATCCGCCGACAGGGGGAGGCCAAGCCGCAGCGGACGGCAAGCCAAGGGCGGCTCACTACCCCCCAGAAGTCCAAGTTTGTTTGGGCTGTCATACCGTAGATCAAGCGCGACGCACAGGCGCCGATGTGGCTCCTCCCTTATGGGGAGTCCTGGGCCGTCGCCCAGCAGTGAAGAGCATAGAGGTCGAGCACTGGACCCAAAGAACACTGGATCGCTGGTTGGCCAATCCCAGAGCTATGGCACCGGAAACCCGAAGCCAATTCCCCGGTTACGCCGATCCTGAGCGGCGGGAGGCGGTCCTTCGATTCCTGGAAGGCCAGCGATAGCCGAAGGGTAAGGAGTATCCCATCGTATGAGTCCGCCCAGCGAGATCGTATACCGCTGGCCCTCCCGGTTGATCCTCTTGTTGGTAAGCGGTTTACTAGCTACCGCTTGCGGTACAGGTCAAGGACCCGATTACGGCGTTGATCCGGTGGAACGGCAGGCACTGGCGGTGCCGCCGGATCTCACCGCTCAGCCTCTGGCTACCCAGACCCCCTTCCTTGACCTCCCCCCCATCAGCCAGCCTCGGCCAGGGCCTCAGTCGGCGAAATCGAGTGGGGAATGGACCGCTCGCTTGAAAGGCGCCGAGCTTACGGTTCCCATCCCGTCCGGTTGGGCCATTGGAGCCGCGCGCGCTGCCTTGCTCCTCCAAGGCGTTGCAATTGCAAAAGAACGGGAGGGGCTGTTGCGGACGGGTTGGCTCACTGTTCAGGAGCACCGTCATCTCGGCATTCCCCCGCCGTCCGAGGGCCGGATTCGCTACACCCTGGAGATCCGTTCCGATTCCAAAGGCGTGACGCAACTGCTGGGGCAGGGCGTTCGCCGTAATGGCGACGAAGTGTCTCGGGCCTCCTCGGAGCGCGTGAATCAGCTCCTAAAAGCCCTTCGTCCGGCTTTTGGGAAGAAGCGGTGAGATTGCACCCGGTAGCGGGCTTGGGCTTGGAAACCTGTCCTTGTCTCCCGGCAAGGTGGTTGCCCGGCTGGCTCTTCATGCCCTTTCAAGGGCTGGAGAGGGCTAGGAGTGTTCTCGTTGCCTCGATACCCGTGGGATGGGCTGCGGTTGCCCATCGTGGCCAGAAGGATGGCTAGTGTTTTGCAAGACCCGAACTGGCAAAAGCGCAGGCTCCTATACGAAGGCAAAGGCAAGCAGGTCTTCGAGACCGAGGACCCCGAGACCTTGATTATGGTATTCAAGGACACCGCTACCGCCTTCGATGGGAGCAAAAAGAGCGAGCTGGTTGAGAAAGGCCGGATCAACAACACCATCAATACCTATCTCATGGAATGGCTGGCCGATCAGGGGGTTCCGGTTCATCATCTCGGTCAGCTCGGCCCCGTCGAAAGCGCGGTACGCCGCCTCGAAATGCTTCCGATCGAAGGCATTGTCCGGAACCGTGTGGCAGGCAGCCTCGCTCGTCGCTTGGGGATGGCCGAAGGCCTTCCCCTTGCTCGGCCTGTCTTCGAGCTTTTCTACAAAAGCGATGAGCTAGGCGATCCCATGATCAACGAATTCCATGCGTTGGCTTTCGGTTGGGCCACGGAGGATGAATTGCAATGCTTGACTGAGCTTTCCTTGCGGGTCAATGAGATCCTGTGGCCCCTCTTTGCGGCAGGGGGGATGACCCTTGTGGATTATAAACTGGAGTTCGGCCGATTCCATGGTCAGCTCTGCCTCGGCGACGAGCTCTCCCCGGATTGCTTCCGTCTATGGGATGCCCGCAGCGGCGAAAAGCTGGACAAGGACCGCTTCCGCCAAGATCTCGGTGATGTCTTAGAAGGCTATCGGGAGATCGGGCGGCGCCTGGGGGTGGCGCTCTAACTTCCTGGACGGCTGAAGCGGCTAACGCGATACAGCAAGCTAGGACGGGGGTTCATGGAAGTCTTTGGCGGTCCGGCCATCTTTTCGGAGTCCCGCCGGAAGCGGTTGCTTTCCCAAATTCGAGAAGTCGTTCCGCGCCTAATTGGCCTCAGCGGAATCTTTGTGCACTTCGTCGAGTTATTGCAATCCCTCGATTCCCCTTCCCGGCAGAGGCTGAAGCGCATTCTGGATTATTCCGGTGGGGGAGGGCGTGATCCGGAGGTACTCATTGCTCCCGACCTAGTGGTTGCTCCCCGCCCGGGCACCGTATCCCCTTGGTCGTCTAGGGCGACGGACATCGTTCACCGTTGTGGGCTGGAAGGGATTCAACGGGTGGAGCGAGGAGCCGCCTACCGAGTTACTACGACGGACGGGGAAGGACTAAGGGCAGAAGAGCAATCGGCCATGGCGGCCTTTCTCTACGATCCCCTCCTTGAGACGGTTCTCGCCTCGCTAGAGGAGGGCGAGATCCTGTTTCAGGCCCCGAATGCGGGCCAGCTTCGGCACGTGGATGTGATTGGTCGCGGCCGCCGGGCCTTGGTGGAGGCGAATCGGGAAATGGGCTTGGCCCTTGCCTCTGACGAATTGGATTATTTGGCTTCCGGTTTCCGAGTGCTTGAACGCAATCCCACTGATGTCGAGCTCATGATGTTTGCTCAGGCAAACAGCGAGCATTGTCGCCATAAGACCTTCAAGGCCAACTGGGTTGTCGATGGTAAAGCGCAAGACCAGTCCTTGTTCGAGCTGATCGGAGCCACTCACCGCAACAATCCCAAGGCGACACTGAGCGCCTACCAAGATAACGGTGCCGTCATCGAGGGCGTCGGTCGGAGCCGTTTCTTTCCCCACCCGGAGGATCGGGTCTACCGCTTGGAGTGGGGGGAGTCGGTTCCTATCGTGATGAAGGTAGAAACGCATAACCATCCTACTGCGATCTCGCCTTTTCCGGGGGCGGCTACGGGGTCAGGGGGGGAGATCCGCGATGAGGCAGCAACGGGTCGCGGGGCCAAGCCCAAAGCGGGATTGACAGGATTTGCAACCTCCCATCTCCGGATCCCTGAGGCGCGTCGCCCATGGGAGCCCGATCGGGGTCGCCCTTCGCGCTTTGCCTCCTCGCTGGAGATTATGATTCAGGGCCCGATTGGATCGGCGCGATTCAACAACGAATATGGACGACCCACGATCTGTGGCTATTTCCGGACCCTAGAATGGGAGCTAGAGGGTCCCGAGGGAGTTGAGCTGCGGGGTTACCATAAGCCCATTATGCTCGCGGGAGGTCTGGGGAACATCCGCCCGCAGCACGTCGCTAAGTCCAAAGGGGCGAGGGTTCCCCCGGGCACGCCGGTGGCGGTCCTGGGGGGA
>CAYVMM010000035.1:6911-11298 GCA_964452535.1 uncultured Gammaproteobacteria bacterium
CTTTGCGCATCGGAATGGGCGGGGGTGCTGCCTCCAGTCAGGCCGGAGGGAGCAGTGATGCCATTCTGGATTTCGCCTCGGTGCAGCGGGGAGACCCCGAGATGCAGAGACGCGGGCAGGAGGTGATCGATGCCTGCTGGGCCCTGGCGGAGGCGAATCCTATCCTATCCATCCATGATGTGGGAGCGGGAGGTCTGTCCAATGCCCTCCCCGAGCTGGTCCAGGATGCGGGGCGGGGCGGGGCCTTCGATCTGGATCGGATCCCCCGGCTGGACCCTAGCCTCTCCCCTGCCGAGCTTTGGTGTAATGAGGCTCAAGAGCGTTATGTGATCGCCCTAGCCCCCGACTCCCTGGCCCGGTTCGCGGCCCTATGCTACCGGGAGCGCTGCCCTTATGCTGTCATCGGCGAGGTAACCGCTGAGCGTCGCCTCCACGTGAGCGCCAAGCCTTGCCCGAAACCTGCCGTTGACATGGATTTGGAGCTGCTTTTGGGCAAGCCACCGGAAAAGACCGTGCAGGCTAGGCGGTTTCCCCGAACGGGGCAGGCCTTGGATACGGGAGCCCTTGACCTCCAAGAAGCGGGCAAACGGGTCCTGCAATTCCCCGCCGTCGCTGATAAGACCTTCCTGGTTACGATTGGGGACCGGACAGTAACCGGCCAGGTGGCCCGGGATCCTATGGTGGGTCCCTGGCAGATCCCTGTAGCCGATGTTGGTGTGACGCTGACGAGCCTGGATGACCACCAGGGAGAGGCGATGTCGATGGGGGAGCGCCCCTTTCTGGCCTTACTCTCGGCGTCGGCGAGTGCTCGGATGGCCATAGCCGAGGCCCTCACCAACCTAGCGGCGGCTGAGGTACCTTCCCTGGAAGCAGTCAAACTGTCAGCGAATTGGATGGCGGCATCTGGGCGCCCCGAAGATGACGCGGATCTCTTTGATGCGGTAGTAGCGGCTTCCGAACTTTGCCTTGCTCTCGATATTGCGATCCCTGTAGGCAAGGATTCCCTGTCCATGAAGGCGATCTGGTCCGAGGATGGGAACAATCGAGAGATGACGGCCCCGCTTTCCCTGGTGATTTCGGCCTTTGCCCCTGTTACTGAGGCGACCATTACCTTGACCCCCCAGCTTGAGCCGGGGGAGGATACCAGGCTTTTGCTCATCGATCTGGGAGAGGGGCGTAATCGCCTGGGAGGCTCGGTGCTCGCCCAAGTCTATCAGTGTTTGGGTGAGGAGCCCCCCGATGTGCTCGACCCTGATCGCTTAAAGGCCTTTTTTTCGGCTATCCAGGAGCTCCGGACCCAGGGGATTCCGCTGGCCTACCACGATCGCTCGGATGGGGGATTGTTGGCCGCAGCGGCAGAGATGGCCTTCGCCGGACATTGCGGGATCGAGCTGGACTTGACAGGGCCTTCCGCTGGAAGTGAGCCAAGGGCTGCGCTCTTTAGCGAGGAGCTTGGGGCCCTGCTGCAGATCCGCCGAGAGCAGATCGGGGTGACCTACCAGATCCTGGCCCGCTGGGGGCTGGCCGAGGTGACCCATGACGTGGGTCATCCCCGCAACGACGATCGACTGCGCTTTGCCGCCCGTGGATACGTCTTGCTAGAAGCGAGCCGTATCGAGCTTCAACAAAGCTGGTCGGAAGTGAGCTATTGGGTCCGATCGCACCGGGATGACCCCGAATGCGTCCGCGAGGAGCATGAGCGCCTTTTAGACCGGGAGGACCCGGGCCTGCATGCGATATTGACGTTTGATCCTGCCGAAGAGGTGGATGCTCCTTTCGTCCCTAAAGGGGCAATGCCCTCTGTGGCCATCCTGAGGGAGCAGGGGGTGAATGGGCACGTGGAAATGGCCGCCGCTTTTCATCGGGCGGGATTCGAAGCTCGAGACGTCCACATGGCGGACTTGGAAGATGGTGCGGTTTCTTTAGCCGGGTTCCAGGGATTGATCGTTCCAGGCGGCTTTTCCTACGGGGATGTCTTGGGAGCGGGGGGAGGTTGGGCCAAGGCGATCTTGGAGACCGCTACTTTGCGCGATCATTTTGCCGCCTTCTTCGATCGCGGTGACACCTTTGCCCTCGGTGTGTGTAACGGATGTCAGATGCTGAGTCAGATCGCCGAGCTGATCCCAGGTGCTGAGGAGTGGCCGCTCTTCCAGGGCAACCGATCAGAGCAGTTTGAAGCTCGCTTGGTCATGGTGGAGGTTCCAGCAAGCCCGTCCCTTTTCACTGCTGGCATGGCAGGCTCTCGCCTGCCCATCCCGGTAGCCCATGGGGAAGGCCGTCCCGTGGCGCGGGTGGATGGGGCCGTATCTCCTTGCTCGCTCGGGCAAGTCGCCCTTCGCTATATTGACAATTACGGCGCAATTACCGAGCGGTATCCGCAAAATCCGAGTGGAGCATCCCAGGGCGTGGCTGGGGTGACCACCGCTGATGGTCGTTTCACCATCCTGATGCCCCATCCGGAACGGGCCTTCCGTACCGTTCAATTCTCTTGGCATCCCCGTCATTGGGGAGCCGATGCCCCTTGGCTCCGACTCTTCCGGAATGCCCGGTTATGGTTAGAATAAGACTTGTTATTATTTAAGACTTTAGGGCCTTGGAGGGTTGTCCCCTCGGACAGAGGTTGCCCTTGTCTGTGGCGCAGGTATAATGCTCTTCTATCCCGTCTATCTTGTCGTTCGGGGTTTTGGAACAGGGACAGGCTGAACCGACAACCTATCGCATGAGGCCTTCGGAATCGTTTCGTACTCGATTGGCTAGTCTTCTTGCGGTAGGCCGGTACTGAGCCCAAGTGTCTTAGGAGGACAGGCATAATGCCACATCTCTTTGATCCGCCCTGGTGGGGCTATCTCCTCTACGCAATGGTTGTGACCCAGATAACGATCGCGTGCGTTACCCTCTATCTCCATCGCGCCATGGCTCACCAGGCCATCAGCCTTCATCCCCTTGTTAGCCATCCGATGCGCTTTTGGCTTTGGCTAACGACGGGAATGAACACCAAAGAATGGGTAGCAACCCATCGCAAGCACCACGCCTTTGCCGAGCGTGAAGGGGACCCTCACAGCCCCCTTAAGGAGGGGATTTGGCGAATGCTCTTCCTCGGGGCTTTTGTCTACCGGCAAGCTACCAAAGATCGGGCTATGATAGAAAAGTACGGTAAGCATTGCCCTGAGGATTGGATCGAGCGGAATCTGTATTCCCGTTTCACCAGTTCGGGAGTTGCCTTGATGCTGCTCATTAATGTTGTTTTATTTGGGATCGGCATTGGATTCCTTATCTGGGCGGTTCAGATGGTCTGGATCCCCTTTTGGGCGGCCGGGGTTATCAACGGGGCTGCCCATTATATTGGCTATGTGAACTATAAGGTGAAAGATAACAGCCGTAACCTGATCCCTTGGGGTTTGTTGATTGGAGGGGAAGAGCTCCACAATAACCACCATCGCTACCTCTCTTCGGCCCGTTTTTCCGCACGTTGGTGGGAGATCGATATTGGCTGGCTCTATATCCGTTTGTTGGCCTGGCTTCGGTTAGCCAAAGTTCGGGTCGTCGCTCCCCGTTACGGAGCCTCCGGTTCGAGCTCGTAATGTATGCCGTTAAGGAAAGGTCTGCTTCTTGATGAAGGGGGCCTTTCGGCTTTTTTCATTTTGTAGCCTAGCGTCTGCCCGGGCCGGCAGCGGCTTCAGTATTCAAAGCGCTTCCACTGTCCGTCGCCACGAGGCATGGTCCGGCACTTCGATTTCCTTGTGATCGGCGGTGGCAGCGGCGGTCTCGCTGCTGCCAAGCGGGCCTCTCACTATGGGGCTCGAACGGGGTTGATCGAGCCCCATCCCCTGGGTGGGACCTGCGTCAACGTCGGTTGTGTCCCTAAGAAGGTGATGTGGAATGCCGCCGGTATTGCCGACACTCTCGGCGATATGCCCGGTTATGGTTTCGATATCGAAGGCGTACGCTTCCATTGGGAGCGCTTGGTTCGGGGCCGGGCCGCCTATGTCAAGCGACTCAATGAACTCCATGGGCGGAGTCTGGAAGTGGCCGGGGTGGAGTGGCTCGCAGGGTGGGCTCACTTTCTGAACCAAGGGACCGTTCAGGTGGAAGGGCAGCGCTGCACGGCCGATCATCTGCTGATCGCCACCGGAAGCCAGTCGCGCTTGCCGGATGTCCCGGGCGTCGAGCTTGGCATTACCTCCAATGGCTTCTTCGAGCTCACGGAGCAGCCAGCCCGGGTCGCCGTGGTGGGGGGAGGCTATATTGCTGTCGAGCTAGCCGGCATGCTTCAGTCCCTGGGCTCCGAGGTGACCCTGGTTCTGCGCCGGGATGCGCCCTTGAGCGGGTTCGACGCCCTGATGCGAAGGACCCTGATGGAGGAGATGGCCTCGGCAGGGGTGAGTTT
>CAYVMM010000036.1:0-11048 GCA_964452535.1 uncultured Gammaproteobacteria bacterium
TGGCCGCAGAGATTGAGCACGTGCTGGCGAGGTGATCGTTACCGGAGCTTATGTCCGGATTCGTTATCCGGATTAGCCAGCAAGAGCTCGAGAAAGAATTCGATGATTCTTGAACGAGATAAGGCTCCATGGTTCCATGCCCGGGAAGACAAAGCGAAATAGGGGTTGCTTGCTATGAAAAGGATCCTTGCAATCGGTATCGTGGGCGCCTCGTTGATGCTGAGCGGTTGCGCAACTTCTTATCCTGTTGGTGGATTATATACTGGCGTGAAGTTGCCCGTGGATGCAACTAGCAATCAAGTAAAGGCAACCAAAGCAGGAACTGCAAGCTGTAGGAGCATTCTTTCCCTGGTGGCGACAGGCGACTGCAGCCTGGAGACAGCTAAGGAAGATGGCAACATAGACAAGGTTACCCATGTGGATTGGGAAGCCGATAATATCTTGGGCATCATTGGAAACTATCAAGTAACCGTATATGGCCAATGATCATCTGTAGGTCTCTCTTAATCTTTTATCCAATACGGCGCGGCTTGTATGGTTTTTACGAACCAGCGGCTTTCACAGGGCGATGAAAAACCCTTTTCATCGCCCTAGTCGAAGCGGAGCCGGCCGGCTCCGCTTGTCTAGAAAAACAGGTAACCGGTTGCTTTTCCTAGTTTTTCATGAAAAGGCTTTCCCTTTTCACCGTTTTCAGCGGTGAAAGCCCGCCATTGAAAAGGGTTTTCAACGGTCTGTTCAAGCCCTTGATTCATCTGGTGACGAGAGATTAGAAATGGCAGCGGCCCTGTATTCCCGGATGTCTCACATCGTCCTCGATAGGGGTGTACTCCAGCGTTAAGTCGGCATTTGGGGCAATCTGGTAACCGGCTCCGAAGCCCAGGCTTCGCTCGATCTCCTCATCTTCTTGAGTATTGCCAACCTCGATAAACTCAAGCAACAGGCCAGTTCGGCCCCCTCTCGGGTTCGCCAAACGGGCCCTTCCTAAGGATGTTTCAAAGGATTGGTGAGCTAAGTCACTCAGCCGAGACCTGACAACGCAAAGGGACCATCAGCTCGCATGCCAGGGTCAAGGGTGTCAATGGCAGTTTGTTTGGGGTTAGGTCCATTCACCCGGATGGGGATGGGCTTCACAGGCTTGCTCGACGGACTCCGAGCTTGCGCTTCTTGCTAATCGAACGGGGTCAAGCCATGGCCAACGAAGACACTTTTCATGGAAGCTGTTTTTGTGGTGTTGTCCGGTTCCGAGTAAGCGGTGAGCCGGTAGCGATGGGCTATTGCCATTGCAGCGATTGCCGCCAGTGGTCAGCTGGACCGGTTAACGCTTTTACCCTATGGGCACCGCAGACCCTCGAGGTCACGGAGGGCGAATCCCAAATCGCCACCTATCACAAGACCCCGAGAAGCTATCGTAAGTGGTGCTCCTTTTGCGGCGGCCACCTTTTCACCGAGCATCCCGAGTGGAAGCTAGTCGATGTTTACGCCGCGCTTCTTCCCGCGTTTTCCTTCCAGCCCCAGCTCCACGTGCATTACCAGGAGGCCGTACTGCCCATCCATGACGGATTGCCAAAAATGAAGGATCTTCCCGCTGAAATGGGAGGCTCAGAGGAGCTCCTTCCTGAGTAGAAGCCTTACTCATGAGGCCTTTGCAGGTGTTAAGGGAAATAAGATAACGGAGGAAAGAATGGCTTATGTCCCTTTGGAGTGGATCCGACAAAGGCCCTGTCAGGGCAAAGGGAGCAGGGTGCTCCTCCGTTGGGATGCACCCTGCGGTGGACTAGCTTAGCTACTCTTCCTCTTCGAGGTGCGTGACCCGTTCGAGGTGCATGATGCCCTTTTCCATGTGCTTAGTGGCCATTTCAGGCTTGTCCCTCTCTCCCTCTTCAATGGCCCTCTGAATATGGGTGATGGCTTTTTCGATATGCTGCAGGTTCTCCTCCTCCGCCTCCTTGGCCATCTTGGCATGTTTAAGAGTGGGCTTAGCATGCGCAACGATGTGCTCGGAGTGCTTATGTTGACCATGGGCGATCGCCTGGCCCGCATGGTTCATGGACCTAAACAAATGAATGGTCTGTGCAGAGGTTATACCCGTGTATACCAGGGCCAAGCTGCCCAGAATGACAGCAACAATCTTTGCTCTTCTGGTCATTTCATTCTCCCTTGTTCGGTAGCCCCTAGAGTTGCCCTAACCATTGGCTTGACGGGGCAACCGGATAGACTTGGACATCACCTAAATACTTCTCCCCTTTCACGGTAAATTAACGCATTGCTTATGGCCTAACAATAGGCTGCAAGCCCTATCGAAGGGGGCTTTTCCCTCATAATCGAATGTCCTTGGGACTCAGTTGAAAAGGCGAGAGACTTGGGTTTTTATGGGAAACGCCAGTCCATCCCTCTCTTACCCGCCGGAGAGACAGACGCTCTGCGATCCTCGAGGGGGTGGTTATTGAGGGGATAAGGCCGAGCTAGTTGGGCTCCTCGCGCGGAAGATAAAGCCCGTCCCGAAATGCTCGGAAGAATTTGCCCAGCTCCGGATGATCGATCTGGCTTCCCTCGGGATCCGGCTCAAGATTGCGCTCCGCGACATAGGTCCGATGGCTCGTACCGTGAGGTAGGACGTGGTACCAAGGCCGATCTTTGGGGGGGCGGCTCTTTGCCATGACTCGGTACCAAGTTTCGGAGCCCTGGAAGGCGGGATCAACATCTATGATGACCCCGCGATAATCAAAACGCTTATGATGGACAACTTGGCCGATCCGGAACTGGGCCTGTCCCTCGCTCATTGCTTTGCCTCCCTACTTTGATTGTATTGCCCAAGTTCCAATGGCTGGCGGGTGGGGCCTAACGTTGAAGGATCATGCTGTCCATGCCTGCCTCATCTAGCCGGGCTCGCACCGCTTTGGCAGCCTCTCGATCAGGATAGGGCCCTAGGCGTACCCGGTACCAGGTACCACGATCCTTTAATTGGCTCTTGATTACCTTAGCTTTCAGGCCCTGCAAAGCGAGTCGGGCCTTAAGCTCTTCCGCTGCCCGGTTTTCGCGAAAAGAGGCCACTTGCAAGAGGAAAGGTTCCTCTCGGTCGGGAGCGACAGGGCTTCTGGGCTTTTCCTCCTGAGTAGAGGGCTGACTAGAGGGGCTGGGAGCCCGGGGCAACGGTACAGTGTCTTTTTGGGGCTCCCTCCTCCCGAGGGTCACCTCCATCCGGGGCAGGAGGGTATAGAAGCGATAGTCCATCCCTTTTTCGCCTTTTTCCTTGCCTGGGGTCTCGCTATCCGATGAGGTCCCTGAGGTTTCGGCGTTATTCCCTTCCTTACTTCTTGAGCCTTTCGGGCTTTCTGCGAGCTGCTCTCCGTTTACAGCCTTCTCTTTTTTTATGTAAGAAGGCCCTGCCGCGTCAGGAGACGACTCGCTCAGGTAGAAAATGGGGAGGAGCAGCAATAGGCCAAGGCCTAATCCCCCTAGGAACCAGAGCCCCGAAGCAAGGCGACTTCCTCCCGACGAGCGACCCGATTGACGCCTGGAAGTCCCAGAGGTTCTCCCCCGCCGGGAAGACCGGGAGGCCTTACCTTGTAGGCTCGATCGACGTCGGTTTGGCGATCGCGTTCGCCGGCGGCCTTTTTGTGCCATTGCCGGCATCCTCCTGTGCTTTTTTATCATGCCCTAAGTGTGATGTCCTTTGCGGTATGCGTTGGAGCAGAAACGAATCTTTCTCCCCTCTTAGCAGGTACTGCGGACGGATTCACATTCGCTCGGGAACGGCTACACCTAATAAGGCCAGACCATTGGCGAGGACCTGTCGCACGGCTTCTACCAAGGCTAGGCGGGCCAGACGGAGATCGGGCTCTTCCACAAGCACGCGGTAGGCGTTGTAGAAGCCATGGAATTCAGCTGCTAGGTCCTGAAGATAGCGAGCTACTCGGTGAGGTTCTCGGTTCAGCGCGGCTCCCTCGACTGTTTCGGGGTACCGCTGCAGCATCCGGAGGAGGCGTCCCTCCTTGTCCTCGATCAGCAAGTTCGTATCAGCATGAGCCAACTCCTCGCCGGAAGGAACGGGGCCTTCTGATTTTTTCTGTTTGGCATGGATGCTTCGGATCCGGACATGGGCATAATGGATATAGTAAACGGGATTGTCTTCGGTGTCCTGCTTGGCCAGCTCTAGATCGAAGTCCATGTGCTGATCCGAACGGCGTAGGACATAGAAGAAGCGGGCCGCATCGCGACCGACCTCAGCGACTAACTCGCGTAGGGTGACGTATTGGCCAGCGCGGGTAGACATGGGAATCTTTTCCGCCCCCCGGTAGAGGCTGGCGAACTGCACGAGCTGGATTTCCAAACGCTTCGAATCCAATCCTAGGGCTTCCATCGCCCCCTTCAGTCGAGCGACGTAGCCGTGATGATCGGCCCCCCAAATATCGAGCAGATGATCGAAGCCCCGCTTGTATTTGGTCCAGTGGTAGGCAATGTCATTGGCGAAATAGGTGACAGCCCCATCGCTGCGGACGACGACTCGATCTTTTTCGTCCCCAAACTGGGAGCTGCGAAACCAGCTAGCGCCTTCCGCTTCGTACAGGAACAGGCCTTCTTCTAGGCGCTCCAGCGCCCTATCAACGGTGCCCTCGGCGACCAGGGTCTGTTCGTGGGTCCAGCAATCGAAGGTGACCCCAAAGGCATTTAGGTCGGCGCGTATCTCCGCCAGGATATGGTCGAGCGCTATTTGGCGTACGCTCTGGAAGCGATCCTCATTGATCTGCTCCTTAATGATTTGGATGTAGTGATCGATGGTCTGTTCCGGGTCTGCCTCTCGGATTGGAGGGGGCCAGGCGCTAAGGGGCAGTTTGTCACCGAGCCGATCCCGAACTTCCTGCGCAATGTCCCGGATGTAGCTGCCCCGGTAGGCCTTTTCGGGAAGCTCTGTATCTTCGCTCTGGACCAGCTCGCGATAACGCGCTAGGACGCTGATGGCCAGGATGTCCATCTGGCGACCTGCATCGTTGATGTAATACTCCCGCTCCACCTTAAAGCCCGCTGCGGTCAGGATCCGTGCCAGAGCATCGCCGTAGGCTGCCCCACGGCCATGTCCCACGTGGAGTGGTCCGGTGGGATTGGCCGAAATGAATTCGATTTGAACGCGCTTGCCCCAGCCCATTTGGCTCTCGCCGAAGGTCGATCCGGCAGTCAGGATGTCGGTCACGATGGCTTGGAAAACGGATTCGACAAGGCGGAAGTTGATGAAACCGGGGCCGGCGATCTCAACCTCAGCTATCTCAGGGGCTTGGGGCAAAGCCTCGACCAGGTCTTGGGCTACCTCGCGCGGGGGTTTCCCGGCCGACTTGGCCAAGCGCATGGCTAGGTTGGTGGCAAAATCACCACGGCCCTCCTCCCGAGGGCGCTCGATCTGGACAGCAACCTCGGTGTCTGGAGGGAGGACCCCTCGCTCATGGAGGGCCCTAAGGGCCTCTTCTAGGAGTTCTTGAATGCGGTTTTGCAAGGGATTCTCTACCTTGTCGGATCGTAGGCATGAGCCGCCTCACATGAACGCGTTGGGCTGCGGGGAAAGCCGGGAACGTCTAGAATACCCGAAAGCTTCGGTCTCCCCCAAAGTGGGCTCCCCTGCTTGGCTATCCATCCTTGGGGCCCGCCTGCTTGGCTTGGTTGGGCATGACTTGATTCATCAATTGTTGAGCTCGGTCATTGGCTGGAATAACGGCATCCAGAAGGGCTCCCACCATGAAACGGTAGATCCGCTCAGCGCCGGAGGGCCCTTGATGGCGGCGTACGACCCAATAACCGCTACCGGTGCGAGGGCGGATTTCCCAGCCGAGGTCTGTCCAGCCGCGGGGAGGTTCGAGCTGATCGAGGGTGTTGCCTACGGTGCGCCCTCCGTACCGGAAAGGGGCCGCCGGTGCTGTGCGAACTGCCTCGATGATGGCTTTTCGGCTCCTCTCCAAGGGAGGGAGGTGGGAAGCGGTTAGATGTTGCTGGAGGCTGACCAGAAGAAGGACCGCTGTCGCGAGAGTCAGGAAGGGGATGATCCATGCGGTGCCGTTGGAAGGCATGGGCATTCCTTGAAATAAAGAGGGTTCGGTTAACGGTTGGGCCCTGGTGGGCCCGTACGGCCAATTTTCCCCGATACTACGGGGACGACAGTTTTGCCAGAGTGGGGCGGCTTGGTAACGAGTGATCCGTTCCTCACCCGTTCCGGGCCGCTTCTGGGGACCTGGTTGATGTTCCCCTTAATAAGTGGGCTTTCTTTTGGTTGCGACCCGGCGGTGAGGGATTGGGCAGAGGATTCAGCGCACGGAATAGAAAGGATGGAAAGGGCCATGAAGCTGCAGGCGCTCATCTTCGATGTCGACGGCACCTTGGCGGAGACAGAGCGAGACGCCCACCGGGTTGGGTTCAATGTCGCCTTTGAGGAGGCGGGTTTGCCCGATCGCTGGGATCCGGAGCTCTATGGGGAGCTGCTCGCTATCCCGGGGGGAAAGGAGCGGATTAGTTACTACTGGACTCAATACAAAGGCAAGCCGGAGCCCGACCCGGCGTTTGTTGCCAAGCTCCACGCCCGTAAGCGGGAAGTCTACACCGAATGCGTCCGCGCCGGACAGGTGCCCCCTCGATCCGGGGTCCTGCGCTTGATCCGAGAAGCGCAGGAGGCTGGAGTCCGTCTGGCCATTGCTACCACTACTAGTCGGGGGCCCTTAATGGAGCTCCTTCGCTACACTCTCGACGCGCATGCCCCGGACTGGTTCGATGAGATCATCGCCGGGGATGAGGTGGCCGCTAAGAAGCCCGATCCGGAGGTCTACTATAGGGTCCTGGCAGAGTTGGGCCTATCGGCCAGGGCTTGCCTCGCCCTGGAGGACTCCGCTCTCGGTGCGCAATCGGCGCTTGCCGCTGGCATCCCGGTCATTGTGACGCCTAGTGAGTACACTCGGGACCAGGATTTCACTGGTGCCTTGGCAGTCTTCGATCGCCTGGGGGAGCCAGAGGAGCAGCCTGCCCGGGTCCTGTCGGGAGGGATTGCGCTGCCAGATTACGAGGCGGTTGATCTGGCAACCCTACGGCATCTTCATTGCCACGGGGTGCTGGCAAGCCATTGAATCTATGGCTTGCTGACCGCTTTATTCGGCGGCTTGGCACTTGTTGTGGTTTATCCGTCACCGGGCCGCAGGAATCCTAGGCGTAAGGTCACGCCTAAGTCTTAAAGGGCCGGATTGGTGTAGCGCCGGTGGATAGTGTCGATGGCCTCGAGGAGACCGTTGTCTAGCGTTATGTTCTGACTGTTCAGGTTGGCGTCGAGCTGCTCCACATGGGTGGCTCCGATAAGGGTGCTCGCAGTGAAAGGCTGCTGGCGAATGAAGGCTAGGGCCATCTGGGCGGGATCAAGCCCCGCTTCCCGGGCAAGATCGACATACTCCCGACAAGCCGCTTCCACCCCGGCCTTGGCGTAGCGATTGCCGAAATCGGGATAACGGGTTAATCGGGCTCCGGGTGGGGCGTTGCCATCAAGATACTTGCCGGTGAGGTGCCCAAAAGCTAAAGGTGAATAGGCCAATAAAGGAACATTGTCCCGGTAGGCGACCTCGTCGAGACCGTACTCAAAGGCCCGATTGATCAGGTTGTAGGCATTCTGGACGGAGATTGCTCTCGGCAGAGCATGCTCTTCGGCGAGGTGGACGAACTCCCGAACCCCCCAAGGGGTTTCGTTGGAGAGTCCAATGTAACGAACTTTGCCGGCTTGTACTAGCCCTTTTAGGCTTTCTAGCTGCTCATGGATAGGGACCGATTCCCACTCTCGTTTAGGATCGAACCGGGGCTCACCGAATTTGGGCACGTTTCGGTCCGGCCAGTGAATCTGGTAGAGGTCGATATAGTCGGTTTGAAGTCGGCGGAGGCTGCCTTCAATGGCGCGCTCGATATTGGAGTGGTCGACCTTCGGGAACTCATCTTCCCCTCGGATCCAGGGTAGCAGCTTGGATCGGCCGGTTACCTTGGTGGCTAGTATGAGCGCACCACGCCGGCCGGGGTGTTTTCCAAGCCAGCTCCCGATATAAGATTCGGTGCGGGAATGGGTCTCCGCCTTGGGCGGGACGGGATAGAGCTCGGCAGTATCAATGAGATTAACGCCCGCATCTAGTGCACGCTCGATCTGCTCATGGGCCTCTGCCTCGGTATTCTGATCCCCATAGGTCATGGTTCCTAAGCCGATCTCGGAAACCCGGAGGTTGCTCTCGCCAAGCTGGTTGTAGCGCATGGGTGCCTTTTCTCCTCCTTAGCTGGGGGGCAACCAATTCGAGATAGGGAAGCACAGCGTGATGCGAGCACATCTTGCGAACTTGTTGGCTATGCCGCTTACAGTGCCTCGGGGGTTGTCTAATTAACATTCCCCGAGACAATAATGCTTGCGAACGGCTTCGTGGATCTCCCAAGTGCACCCCATGCCCTGAGGAAAGGTGACGAGGTCGCCTGCTTCGATGGCTACCGGTTCGCCCTCATTGGGTTCTACGGTGGCTCGTCCCTGCAAAAGGTAGCAAACCTCTTGCTCACCATAGCTCCAGGGGAATCGAGAAGGTCCCTTTTCCCAGATAGGCCAGCCGAAGACACCCATCTCCTCCAGCTCCTCCTGGTCCGGTCGACGCACTTCCAACCCGCTCATGCCTTCCTCCCTTGGCAATGAGAGATCAACGCGGTAAAAACCCTTTCCAAATTTAGCCAACGGTGTGTGTGCGATGTCAATTTCCGATTGGGTCCGGCCTGAAGTTCGCAAGATGAACGGCTACCAGCCAGGGGAGCAGCCAGCGCTAGGTGAGGAGGTAATCAAGCTCAATACGAATGAGAACCCGTACCCTCCACCACCGGTAGTGATGGAAGCACTCCGCCAGGCTTGCGATCCTCAAATCCTACGGCGTTATCCCCGGCCAGATGCGGCCCCGGTTCGGAAGGCTGCCGCCCAAGTCTTCGCACTAGGACCGGACCAAGTCGTAGTAGGCAATGGCTCCGACGAGCTCTTGACCATGCTCATGCGGGCCTTTGCTAGTCCCGGTGCGGTTGTGGCAGCACCGGGCCCGACTTACTCTCTCTTTGAGACCCTTGTCACTATCCAGGGGGCCGAGTACCAGGAAATTCCCTGGACAGATACCGGGGAAATCCCCGTCGATCATCTTCTCGCAACCGAGCCCGATCTGGTCTTCGTAGTCCGTCCCAATGCCCCTACCGGCCATGCCTGCTCCCAAGAGTCCATAGCAGCCCTTTGTCGTCGCTTGGATGCCCCGGTGGTATTGGATGAGGCCTATGCCCATTTTGCCGATGATGATGGTCTAAGCTTGCTAGCCGAGCATCCCAATCTGATTATCTTGCGCAGCTTCTCTAAGGGGTTGTCCTTGGCGGGCCTACGCCTGGGCCTGGGATTTGCGCGGGCCGAAGTCGCGGCGGAGTTACACAAAGTGCGTGATTCCTATAATGTGGATGCCTTAGCCCAGGCCGCGGCAACGGCAGCCCTGAATAACCGGGAGGATTTCCGGCCGACCTGGGAGCTCGTGAAGGCGGAGCGTCGACGCCTAACCGAGGCCCTGCGCCAACGAGGCTTTGTGGTGGCCGATAGTCAAGCCAACTTCGTATTCGCTCGGATTCCGGGGAAAGATGGAGGTGCCTGGTACCAGAGCCTAAAGGAACGAGGCGTTCTCGTCCGCCACTTTCCGGATCGCCCCGAACTAGCCGATGGTTTTCGTATTACTGTCGGTAAGCCTGAGGAGAACGAGGCCCTATTAGAGGCTTTGGATGCCATCGCTCAGAGAATGGCCCGCGACCGCCTGTGAAGAAGGCCCTATATGATCAAAGATCTCCACTCGGGAAGGTACGTCAGACACTGGCTGCCCTATATAACTCTATGGGCCGAGTCGGGCAGGCCTCGGCCCATTCACCCTACCTGATTTGGTTTCCCGAATCGCCCTCGCGGCTACCTTAACCTAGAGCACATTCAAGGTCCCAGGCAGGTGCAGGGCATCGGGATGGAGATGACACCAGATCGTGAAAGCCCCGGTCTTATCGGCAACAAACGATACCGTTTGAGTCTCCCCCGGCTTAAGCGTTTTGTGAATATCGTAGGCTCCGATGTTGAAACCTTCACTGATCGGAGCCTTATTCTCGACTTTGATTTGGACTTTATCGCCTTTGTTAACCGTTAAGTGGGAGGGCTTCATCATGGCACCAAATGTGCGCACATCTTCAAAGGTGTGCCCTTCGATGCTCAGCTCTTCTTTGTCGATGTTATGCGCTTCAATGCGGATGTGGAAATTGCGCTCGGCCGCTTGGGCCGTTCCAAGGAGCAAAAAGGCGACTATCAATCCACTAACGACGTATCTTAGACTATTCATCGGGAAACCTCCATTCGGAAGAAGATTGCTACTCTAACCTAGAGTTGGATGACAGCCTACTCAGCAGATTCGGGCAGCTCAATACATTACATTTTAGTAAGCCCGGCAATGGGCTACCAGCCTGTGGAATCGTTTGCTATTCCAAAATCCATCCCCTTTCTTCACCCTGTTATTCTCTTGAGTGAATGTGACTGTGGTACCAGGGGAAACGCCGACCTGCTGAGTGAGTACGCCTCAGCCAATCCCGTTGCTAAGAAAACTCCCTTCCCCCCTGTCTTGGAGAGCGCTATGGACGAGACCCGCCACGCTGCTTCTGTCGCGCCTTCCCATGGGGGGCAGGGCCACACCGAGCACGACCCGAGCCATGAGGGCCACGACCATGGCGCCCTGATCGCCGACTTCCGGCGGCGCTTCTGGGTGTCATTGGCCCTGACCGTGCCCATCCTAGCCCTGTCGCCCATGATTCAGTCCTTCTTCGGGGTAGAAGCGGTGCTGGCCTTCCCAGGGGACCGCTACGTCCTGTTCGGCCTGTCGGCCGTGCTCTTTGTCTACGGCGGCTGGCCCTTCCTCACTGGCCTGGCCTCGGAGCTGGAACAGCGCCAGCCGGGCATGATGACCCTGATCGCCTTGGCGATCTCGGTGGCTTTCTTCTACTCGGAGGCGGTGGTATTCGGCCTG
>CAYVMM010000037.1:0-10919 GCA_964452535.1 uncultured Gammaproteobacteria bacterium
CGCCGAGCGTCTCGCCCAACACTTGGCCCGACGGCTGGGCCCGGAGCGTGTTCGCTTCCCCGGCCTGTCCAGCCATCCCGGTTTTGAATTGGCCACGCAGCAACAGCGCCGCTTCGGTGGCCTGCTAGCCTTCGATCTTCCCGGTGGTCGGAAGACCGCCTTCCGATTCATTAATGCCCTCGCTATCCCGACCATTACGGCCAACCTAGGCGATGCTAAATCCACTGTTACCCATCCCGCTAGCACGACCCATGCTCGGGTTTCCCAAGCGGAGCGCGACGCTGGAGGGATAACTGAAGGCTTAGTCCGGATATCCGCTGGTTTGGAAACCGCCGATGACCTGGAGACCGATATCGATCGGGCACTCGACGCTGCGGGCCTATAGCGGGCATTGAAATCGTTGCCCTTTTTGCCGGGCCTGGGGTTTACTGAGACAGTGGGCGCGACCACTGCCGGAAGAGCGCCGGACAAGGATCCGGATAAGGGACTGGATCCTAGCGGCTCGCTATCCCTTCCGACGGTGGTGAGCAACCTGGGCCCGAGCTAGCCAGCCGATGATCATGCCGACCAGGAGGATAAGGAGGATTGTGGTCCCCTGAGCGGCTGTCTTCTCCCAAAAAAGGAACCGGATACTGACCGGTTGAGCGTTCTGGAGGGTGAAGATTAGGACGAGCAGAAGCAGGGCGACGGCAAAGAGGAGCTTGTAGTAGGGCATAGGTCCGATCCTTTTTTTGCTCAAGTGGCCTCACCGGCCTTCGGTTTCCTACCGAATCCCGGCCCTGGCCAAACCCCGTTAGGCCTTAGGGACTGTGCTTTGAAAGCGCAAGGAGAAGTCGATCCCAATCGGATCTCGGGTCAATGCCCCCACGCTAACTGCGTCCACGCCCGTTTCAGCGATTTCCCGCACATTGGCTAAGTCGATGTTGCCGCTGGCTTCCAAGAGGGTCCCCGAAGGTCGCTCTGCCGCTGCCTGGGCGAGATCGGCAGGGGGGATATTATCCAGAAGTACCGCTTTGATCCCGCTTGCCAGGGCCTGACGAAACTGCTCCAGATCCTCGACCTCTACCTGAATGGGAACCATGTGGGCAACCTGCGCCTGACTCGCGGCGATGGCTTCCTCTAGGCCTCCCGCACCCATTATATGATTCTCTTTGATCAGAATGCCGTCGTAGAGGCCGTGGCGATGGTTATAGCCGCCACCCACTCGAACGGCGTATTTCTGAGCCGGACGCAGGCCCGGAAGGGTCTTCCGGGTATCCAGGATGCGGACCCCCGTTCCGGCTACGGCCGCCACCATAGCTGCTGTAGCCGTAGCGGTTCCGGAAAGGGTTTGCAGGAAATTGAGGGCGGTTCGCTCACCGCTCAGCAGGGAGGCCATGGACCCATGGAAGCGGGCAATCTCCTCGTCGGGGGCTAGATAGGCCCCTTCGCGTTTTTGCCAGTGGCAGCTGACTCCGCCTAGCTGCTCGAAGACCTCTTGAGCAAAGGGCTGTCCGCACAGCACGCCTTCTTCCCGAGTTACTAGGAGCGCTTCTATCTCCTGCTTGGAAGGTGCGGCAGCTAGGCTTAGGTCGCCGTGGCCCAGATCCTCGGCCAGAGCACGGTCAACAGTGTCCCGGAGCACCCTTTGGGGAAGTGGGATTGGATTCATGGCGCTTCCCTTCAAAGGGCCCGACTCAGGGGGAATTTCCGGTCAAGCCGATGGCCTAGCGGGTCATTGGGCTTTGAGGGCAGCTAGCCGCTCACGGTGGGCCTGCAATCGATCCCGCCGCTGCTTGAGCTCGGCATGCTTTTCCCTTTCCTTGACTACCACATGCTCGGGGGCTTTCTCCACAAAATCCGAGTTGGCCAGCTTTTTCTCGCTCCGTTGCATTCCCTCGGTGACTTTTTCGATCTCCTTGGCAAGGCGCTCGAGCTCGGCTTCCACATCGACTATCCCTTCCAAGGGGACCAAGATCTGCAGGTTGCCCACCAGCTCGGCCGCGGCTTGCGGGGCTTCCTCTTCCTGGGCTAGCCAGCGTAACGAAGCCGGCCTGGTTAGAGCTTCGATAAAGGGCCAGTGGCTTCGGACTCGCTCACGGTCGCTTGGGTCGCCACCGCGAAGCAAAAGGGGAATGGGCTGGTGGGGATGGAGATCGATTTCCCCCCGGATGGAGCGGACTGCCCCGATAAAAGCCTCTAGCCAGGCAAGCTCCTCTTCGGCCACCGGATCGATCCGTCCCCGTTCGGGGTGAGGAAAAGGTTGGTTAACAATCGTCGGACCCGAGCGCCCAGCCAGTGGCGCGATTTTTTGCCAGATCTCCTCCGTGATGAAGGGCATTAAGGGATGCAAGAGGCGCAACGTCGTTTCCAGGACATGGATCATTGTGGCTCGGGTGGCCTCCCTAGCGGTGGGATCATCGCTTTGGAGGCTCGGTTTCGCTAGCTCCAAATACCAATCGCAGTAAGCATGCCAGACAAAATCGTAAACCGTCTGAGCAGCGTCATTGAAACGATAGGTTTCAAGGGCCTCAGCCATCTCACCCTTGGCGTGCTGCAGGCGCGAGAGGATCCAGCGCTCAGGCCATCCTTTTGAGATGGTCCCGTTGGGAAGGGAGGTCACGTGTAAGAGGTTGAACCGAGCTGCGTTCCAGAGCTTGGTACAGAAGTGTCGATAGCCCTCGATACGCCCCAGGTCAAATCGAATGTCCCGGCCCATGGTAGCCAAAGAGGCAAAGGTGAAGCGCAAGGCATCGGCGCCAAAGGCTGGGATCCCTTCGGGGAACTCACGCCGAGTCATACGCTCGACAGCGGGGGCCTTATCCGGCTGCATGAGAGCCCGGGTGCGCTTTTCCACCAGCGATTCCAGGTCAATGCCGTCGATGAGATCGAGGGGATCGAGGACATTGCCCTGGGATTTACTCATCTTGTTGCCTTCCGAATCCCGGACCAGGCCGTGGACGTAGACCTCTCGGAAGGGCACGTCGCCCATGAACTTAAGCCCCATCATGATCATCCGTGCCACCCAGAAGAAGATGATGTCGAAGCCGGTGATCAATACCGAGGTGGGGTAGAAGGTGGCCAGCTCTTTGGTCTCTTCCGGCCAGCCCAGAGTTGAGAAAGGCCAAAGGGCGGAGGAAAACCAAGTATCGAGGACATCCGGATCCTGAACGAGGCGTGTGCTACCGCAATGGGGGCAGCTGGGGGGAGGCGTGTCCGCCGACTCGGGGACGATGGGATTGGCGTCGGATCCGACGTGGAGGTGCTCAGCCCGTTCCAGCAGGTCGGCCAGAGCGGCGTCCTCGACTCCGGCGAGACTGACCGGGTGCGCTTCGGCCGTTCCAGAGTTCGGCTCCCGAGCAAGCAAGGTGAGGCGATCGCCGTCGCAATCGATACAGTACCAAACGGGCACGCGATGGCCCCACCAGATCTGGCGCGAGATGCACCAGTCCTCCAGATTGTAGAGCCATTCGAGATAGGTTCGGGTCCAATTTTCGGGAATAAACCGAACCCGACCTTCTTCCACGACCTCAATGGCAGACTTTGCCAAGGGGGCTACTTTGACGAACCACTGGTCAGTGAGGTAGGGCTCGATTACGGCCCCGGATCGGTCGCCTCGAGGCACTAAGAGCCGGTGCTCCTCTACCGAGGCTAGCAGCCCGTTTGCTTCCATATCCGCCACGATGCGCTCTCGAGCAGCGTAGCGGTCGAGCCCACGGTAGGCCGCTGGCACATTGTCATTAAGGTGGGCCTCCTTGGTAAGGATATTGAGCAAGGGCAACCCGTGGCGTAGCCCCATGCGATAGTCATTAAAGTCATGGGCAGGGGTGACCTTGACGCATCCGGTACCGAACTCAGGATCGACGGCCTCATCGGCAACCACGGGCATTGCACGCTCGGCGAGCGGTAGAACCACCGTTTTCCCAACAAGGTGGCCGTTGCGGCTGTCCTCTGGATGCACGGCTACCGCCTGATCGCCGAGCATGGTTTCGGGACGCGTTGTGGCAACGGTGACCCAACCGGAGCCGTCGCTAAGGGGATATCGGAAGTACCAGAGGTGACCCGTCTCCTCTTGGGATTCAACCTCTAGATCCGAGAGTGCGGTGTGCAGAACAGGATCCCAGTTGACCAGACGCTGACCGCGGTAGATCAGTCCTTCCCGAAAGAGGCGCACGAAGACCTCGGTAACGACCCGGGAGAGAGCGGGATCCATGGTGAAGCACTCCCGGGACCAGTCGCAGCTAGCCCCCAGTCGACGTAGCTGTTGGACAATGACATTGCCGGAGTGCTCTTTCCATTCCCACACCCGATCGATAAAGGCCTGGCGGCCCAGTTCGTACCGGCTATTACCCCCTTGCTCCAGCTGGCGCTCCACTACCATCTGGGTGGCGATGCCGGCGTGATCGGAGCCCGGTTGCCAAAGGGTCTTATCCCCGCGCATCCGATGGTAGCGGGTCAGGGTGTCCATTAGGGTGTCTTGGAAGGCGTGTCCCATGTGGAGGGTGCCGGTGACGTTGGGAGGTGGGATCAGAATAGCGAAGGCAGGCGCATCTGCGTCCAGATTCGGTTGGAAGAACCCGCCTGCTTCCCAGAACGCCGACCAGCGGGGCTCGACTTCGGTGGGCTCGTAGGTCTTGGGCAGGACATCGGGACTTTGGGTCATTGGCTTCCCGTTTGAAAGGCCTCCAGCCACCTAAGGAAAGTGAGTAGCCCCAAGCCCAGAGGTTCGGGGAGACGGAACCAAAAAACCCCCGACCCGGATAGGCTCAGGGGCTCGAAGGGAGCGCTTGGCAACAGGACCTGCTCACCATGACTTAGTATCCGTTTGTTCGTCAGCCCTGTCAATTCACTGTCAAGTCATGGACGCGAAGAGAATAGCCCGCTTCCCGGTAGGTCGCATAGCGCTGGCGAGCTGCTGCGCGTCCTTCCGGGTCAGGGGGAACAAGCTCGGCAATCCGGAGATAGGAAGCAGCGCATTCGGATCTAGGAGGGGTGGTGGCTACCAGGACCTGTGCCCCTTCGGGAGATTCACAATCATCGGCTAGGATAACGGGCTCCGGAAAATGGGGATCGCGATTCTCGCGACGGGCATGCGGGATAAAGCTCCCGGGACGATAGGACCAAAGGCGGGAATCCAGTTCTTCGAGCTGAGCCTCTTCTGCGGCAAAAATCCGCACGTAATAGCCAGCTTGGTAGGCCTTGCCAGCGATGAGGCAGGTGGCCTGGACCAAATCGTCCCCCTTTAGCCGATAGAAATCCACGCAGGTGCCCGATAGGGTCATCACGCTTGGCTGCGCTCCGCAAGGTACTGGCTCACCATCCGAACCGGATGGCCAGTGGCCCCCTTGTTGTCGCCGCTAGTCCAGGCGACTCCCGCGATATCCAGATGGACCCAGTCAGAGCCCTCGATGAACCGAGAGAGAAAGCACCCGGCGGTAATGGTCCCCGCCTCGCGCCCCCCTACATTGACCATATCGGCGAAATTGCTTTTGAGCTGTTCCTGATATTCTGCCCATAAAGGCAGCTGCCATCCTCGGTCCCCTGTCTCTTCACCCGCTTCTGTAAGCTCGCGGATCAGGCGGTCGCTGTTGCCCATAATCCCCGCTGCCTTCTTGCCCAGCGCGATAAGGCAGGCCCCGGTTAATGTGGCCATGTCGATGATGGCGCGAGGCTCGTACTGCGTAGCGGCCCAATCTAGGGCATCGGCGAGCACCAGCCGGCCCTCGGCGTCGGTATTGATGACCTCGATGGTCTGGCCCGAACGGGAAGTCAGAATATCGCCGGGCCGATAGGCCTTGTCGCTGGGCAGATTCTCTGCAGCTGCTGCGATACCAACGACATTGATGGGAAGGCGGAGTTCAGCCACAGCTCGCAAGATGCCGAAGACTGAAGCCGCCCCGCACATGTCGTATTTCATCTCGTCCATACTGGCGCTCGGTTTGAGAGAAATACCCCCCGAATCAAAGGAAATCCCCTTACCAACCAGCACAAATGGCTTCTCTCCCGAGTCCGTGCCATGATACTCCATGGCAATCAATCGGGGCGGATTGCTTGATCCCTTGCCTACGGCCAGAAAAGCCCCCATCTTCTCCGCTTCCATCTGCTCCTCATTCAGGATCGTTAACCGGAAGTCCCATTGGCTAACGAGCTCCTGAGCTTGCTGGGCCAGGAAGACCGGCGTCGCCGTGTTGGGTGGCTGGTTGGCCAGATCGCGGGCATAAGCTACCCCATTGGCAAAGGCTTGGCCTCGTTCAACGGCCTTTCGGCTCTCCTGGAGATCGCTGCGCCGGGGCACACAGAAGGTGAGTCGACGCAGGGGACGGCGAGGCTTATCAACTCGGGACTTGTATTGATCAAAGTGGTAAAGGGCCAGTATGCCCGTTTCGGTGGCGGTTCGGACCTTCCAGACGATCTCTCGGCCTTTGACGTGGAGCTCAGGCAAGTAAACGACTGCTTCCATTGACCCTGTGCCATCTAGATGGCGGGCAACGGTTTCTACCGCTTCGCGATAGCGGCTGTCCTCGAACTCTCGCTCCTTGCCGAGCCCGACTAGAAGGACTCGATCCGGAAGGATCTGGGGTAAGTTATGCAGCATCAAGAACTGACCTTTGCGGCCTTCCATATCCCCCCGGCGTAGGAGTGTGGTTAAGGAGCCGTCGGTGGCCCAATCGATTGCCTGAGCCGCCGGAGCAAGTCGCCGCGGCTCGAATATCCCCACCACAACGCAGGCGGTTCGCTGTTTTTCGGGGGTGCCGCTCTTGACGAAGACTTCCATTGGCGGTCTCCATGTTAGAGCCCAAAAAGGGCTTGCCCCCTCACCGGTAGGGGATAAGGCCTTGAAACAAAGAGGTAAACAATTCTAGCTTCCGAAGAGGTTCTGGTAAAGCCCGTTTTTTTGCCTTTTGCACTTTCTCTATCCGCTTGTTCCTTTTGCCTCATCCAAAGTGAAAATTCCCTTAAACGGTTTCATCTGATGGTCATCCTCCATGGGCATTCAGGGCAACATGTGTCCTCTTGTCATCCTTTTCGCCGAATCGTCTGCTCGCCCGGTTTTTCTGTCCCGTACCCTGTCCGGCGGGATCCCAAATGAAGCTCCTCTTCCGCTATATCCTCTGGGAAGTCCTGTTCCGGGGAATTTTGATCTTGAGCGTGGTCACGGCCCTCATGCTCCTCGCAGAAGGCCTGGAATTCCTGGAGGAGATGGCTCACGGCAAAATACCGGCCACGGCGATTCCAGCCCTATTGGGGCTGGCTATGCCCAAGATTGCCGCTTTGGCCCTTCCCTTGGCCCTGTTTTTCGGACTATTGACCACTGTCTCCCGGCTTTGCCTGGACGGCGAGATGGAGGCCATGGCTGCGGCTGGGATCGGTCTGCCCAATCTGCTGCCAGTAGTGGGAATAGCCGGAGGCGTGGGGCTGATCCTGGAATCCGGCTTGACCCTATGGGCAGAACCGGCCGGGGAGGCGAGCATGGGCCGAGCGATGACGAACCTTCAGCGAACGGCCATTACCAGTATGGCCCAGCCCGGCCAATTCAATGAGTTTGCGGGGGGACGCGTGCTGTACTTTCGCGGTCGGGACTCAGCGGGCCGGATGCGACGGATCTTCTTCCAAGATCCCGGTCCCGAGCCGAGTGTGATCATCACCGCCTCGCGAGGGGCCCTTACTGCCCAGGGCAATGGGGAAGTGGAAGCGGTCTTTTGGCAGGGGGTTCGCTATCAGGGAACGGAAGCGGGGGATCTGGTCCGTGTCGTCCGTTTCGACCGCTACCGGCTACACGAGTCTCTAGGCCATGCGAATGGGGCCCATGCGGGCAGGGAGGCCTTGCCCACCTCGGCCCTGCTAGGGACAGTCTGGAACAGCGAGGATGCCCTTCCCCGGCGTACTGAGCTCTACCGCCGCTTTGCCCTTGCCTTGAGTGTGCCTGTCTTCCTGCTACTAGCCTTGCCCTTTGGGCTAGAGACTCGTCGCAGTGGGAAGCGATCCTTCGGACTTTTGGGCGGGGCATTATTCGCACTAGGTTATTATAATGCATTAATTTCTTTAAAAGAATTTGCAATGGAGGGGGCAGTTGCCCCGCACTGGCTTCTTTGGGCCATTCCGGTTCCGACGCTGGCGGTGGCCGCCTTGCTTCTGCATCAGCGCGTGAGAGGCTATTCTCTGCTCCCGTTACCTCGAGCCCGCCTTGGGACAGTGGAGTAGACGAGTCCTGTGAAGATCGTTGACCGGTATCTCCTTAGGGGCTTCTTCGCCAAGACTGGGTTGATGCTTTTCCTTCTGGCTGGGATCTATGTCCTTTCAGAGGTCTTCAAGCAGAGTCGGCAGCTAAGCCAGTCAGAGGTGGGGCTGATCGAGCTGGGGCAATATTTGGCCTTGCGGGTGCCTGGCATCCTCCACGAAATGGCGCCTTTTGGCGTGCTTTTGGGGGTCTTGCTCCTGCTCGGCGAACTGGCCCGTCATGGCGAGCTGATCGCGCTTCGGGCAGGCGGGCTCAGTCTCATTCGCCTCGCTTGCCCCTTGCTCCTAGGGGGGCTCATCGTAGCGGCATTGAGCTTCGTTACCCATGATCGGGTGGCCATCCGTCTGGATTACTTAAGCGAACAACTGCTGGAGGTGGAGACGGGGGAATCAGAGGCAGGTAGATCGGGTCAGTGGCTTCCCTCCGGCGGAGCCTGGTTTCGGGACGGCGCGTTTATGATCTCGGTGGATCAAATCCGGAACACTGGGCGAGATCTGCGGGGGGCTACCCTCTATCGGCTTGGAGCCGACGGGCTGATAACGGCAATAATCAGGGCAAAGACCCTGGTCTTTCGGAAGGGGCAATGGCTTGTTCGCAAGGGCTACCAAGTGAAGCTGGAGTCGCTTAAGCGAGAGGTCTTCCGAGAGCGTGCCCTTCCCCTAAAGGCCCGGCCGGAAGTGATGGCGGATTTAGGGCGAAGCCCCGAGCGCATGACTTTCTTGCGGCTATGGCGCTATGCTGAGGAACTACGACACCAAGGCCAGCCCGTTGGGTATTTGGAATTCATGCTGTGGCAAAAGCTTACCTTGCCCTTGGCGTGCGTGGTCATGGCACTGGTGGCTGCTCCTTTTGTTACCTTGAGTCCTCGCGCTGGAGGTCGGGTAGGCCGGATCCTAGCTGGAATTGGGCTGGGGTTGGCCTTCCATGCCAGTAATGCCTTGGTGGAGAATCTGAGCGTTGCGGGCAGCATCCCTCCGGGGATAGCCGCCTGGGCCCCCCTGATCGGTTTTGGTGGAATAGGCGGTTACCTTCTGTACCGTGTACGTTAATCCCATAGTGAGGGATTGCGTTTTTCGGGAATGCATCTATCCTGCGCGGGGAGGCAGAGGCCTGTATGCAGGCGGATAGGGGGCTTGCTGGCCCTTGCGCAGGAGAACGAACGTTTCGCCACGGTGTGGCGGACCGACAACGGGTGAGCCGCTCCGGAGGGACCCCCACCCTTTGGGCATCCCCCAGTCGCTCTCCTTCCCTTACCCGGTCGGTTACGGTGGCTGGATTGATGTGCCCCTTAATAGCATCGGCTGGGTCTGTACTGGTAGGGCGGCCATTGCCCAAGTAGTAAAAGGCCCAAGTAGTAAAAGTCATGCGGGGACTCCGGTCCGAACAAATCTTCTTCTATCACAGCATCAAAAGCCTTTTGCCTTTCCATGAAGCTGTGTCGAATCAAACTCGCCGGTTTTAAGTCCTTCGTTGAACCCGTCACTATTCCCCTGCCGTCCGGCATAATGGCCGCGGTTGGCCCCAATGGTTGCGGCAAATCCAATCTCGTCGACGCCGTCCGCTGGGTCCTTGGGGAATCCTCCGCCAAGCATCTGCGCGGCGGCCACATGAGCGATTTCCTTTTTAATGGCTCCGACAAGCGAGCGCCCGTTAGCCGGGCGGCAGCAGAGCTCGTATTTGACAATCGGGATGGGGCCCTGGGGGGGGGCTATGCAGCCTATGCCGAGATCAGTGTCAAACGGGTCATGGATCGTGAGGGCGGCTCCGACTATTTTCTCAACGGTGGCCGGTGCCGCCGCAAGGATATTACCGATCTCTTTCTAGGGACCGGACTAGGGCCTCGCGCCTACGCCATCATTGAGCAGGGTACGATTACCCGCTTGATTGAGGCCCGGGCCGAGGATCGTCGTCATATGGTGGAGGAAGCTGCAGGGGTCACTCGCTATAAGGAACGGCGTAGAGAAACCAGTCACCGCATCGAGCGAACGCGGGAAAATCTGGCGCGGGTAGAGGACCTGCGTGGTGAGCTGGGAGAGCGTCTGGAGCGCTTGCAAGAACAGGCTGAGCACGCCCGCGAATACCAACGCCTTAAGGGCCGCCAGCGGGAGCTCGATCGCCAACTCCTAGGGGCACGCTGTCGAGAGCGAGAGCGTGAGCGCGAGAGAAAATGGGAAGAAGTAGAGCGACTGGAGACCGAGCTGGAGGCCGTGCGACGGGAGGTGACCCAAGCTGAGGCCGAGGCCGAGCGCTGCCGCCAAGCCTACCAAGAGGCCAATGAGGCCGCGAGCCAAGCCCAAGGGCAATACTACGCTTGGGAGAGTGAGGTTGCCGCCCTTGAGCGGGAACGCGCTCAGGTCCGGGAGGCGCGCCAGCGGCTTCAGGAGGAGCAGGAAGCGGCCCAGACTGAGATCCAAGAGCTCGAGCAGCGCTTGAGCGAACACCGCCACCGGATCGAGGAGGCCAGTAGCGAGGGAACCGACCTCCGTGAGGAGGTCGAACGGCTTCGGGAGGCTTACCACAAGGCTGCTCAAGCCTTAGAGGTGGATCGGCACCGACTGAGCGCGGCCGAGGCAGCGGAGGCTGAGGCGCGGGAGGCAATCCAGGAACCGGCCCAAGATGAGCGTCTGCAGGAGGAACGGCGCCAACAGGCCGAGCGACGGATCGCAACCATCGATGCGCGCCGGGAGGCCATCCGGAGTGA
>CAYVMM010000038.1:0-10695 GCA_964452535.1 uncultured Gammaproteobacteria bacterium
ATGCCCGCAGCAATACCAGCCATAATAGTCTCGGGGGCTTCTCCTCGCGGATTGTCCGAAGTCAGCACAACATGATCGCACAACCGTTCGGCCACGGCCCCCATTGCGGGCCGCTTTTCCTGGTCCCGGTCACCCCCGGCACCGAAAACACACCACAGCTTCCCCGCCACCAGCTCCCGAGCCGCGAGGAGAACGCGCTCCAAGGCCTCCGCGGTATGGGCAAAATCCACCCACACTCGCGCACCCGAAGGGGTGTCTCCCCAATCCTCCATGCGACCGGGAACAGAAGGGGCACGGGAAAGGCAGCGACCGATCTCTTCAGGGGATAAGCCCAAGGCCAAGCCCACTGTCACCGCTGCCAAGAGATTGGTGCCGTTGACAGAGCCTACCAAGGAAGAACGCACTTCAAGCGGCCCCTCGGGGGCCTCGGCTTGGAGGCAGAGCCCGTTTCGGCGGCGCTCAATAGTCGCGGCTCGGACATCACCGCCGTTCCAACCGAATCGCCAAACCGGAGTCCCTGGTGAGACCGCGCCAGCGAAGCCTTCCGCTTCGGGGTCATCGACATTGACTGCCGCAAAGGCCAGCTCAGGTCGCTCGAAGAGGCGGCGCTTCGCTCGGCGGTAGGTCGATAGGTCACCATGGTAATCCAGATGCTCAGGGCTAAGATTGATCCAGACTGCACCGGCTATCCGAGTGCCGGCTAGGCGCTCCTGCACCAGTCCATGCGAACTAGCCTCCAGGGCTACCCCATCAAGGCCCTCTTGGCACATCCGATTAAGCCGCTTCTGCAGGCTAATCGGGTCCGGGGTCGTCTCCCGCGCAGGCGCCAGGGCCCCAGGGCGTCCCCAGCCAAGGGTTCCCAGAAAGCCCCCCTGCTCGAACAGGGCGGACACCAACCAGGCTACCGTGGTCTTACCGTTAGTCCCGGTCACAGCGATAACCGGCATCTCCCGGGAAGGGTTGCCATACAAACGTGCGGCGGCCTGCCCTAACAGGGACCGGGCTTGGGGATGAACCACGATTCGGGTTTCCGGAGGCACAACCACCTCGCGCTCGGCCACCACCCCTATCGCGCCGGCAGCCAGGGCTTCGCCAATAAAGGCGTGCCCATCGAACCGATGTCCTGAAAGGGCAAAGAAAAGACTCCCGGAGACTACCTGGCGACTGTCGGCGGTAACCGAAACAACCCGACGCTCTGTGGCACCTTCCGGAACGGCCTCCGGAAGGATTTGCCACCACTTCATGAAGCCTTCTCCCCAGCCGGATCTCCTTGATGAGCCTGAAGGGTCGGCAAGGGGGGCGGATGGTCTCCCGAGCCCGGAAGCGGTGGAATCCGCTTCAGGCGCAATCCCTGGGCTATGATTTGACGGAAAACCGGGGCCGCAACCTTTCCCCCGTAATGACTGCTTTGGGGCTCGTCCATCATGACTACTGTCACAAGCTTGGGATCTCCAACCGGTGCAAAGCCGGCAAAGGAAGCAACAAATTCGTCCTCCTGGTATCCTCCAGGGGCTGGTTTCTGAGCCGTTCCGGTCTTCCCTGCAACCCGATAGCCTTCCAGGGCGGCGCGCGAGCCAGTTCCAGCCGGGCTTACCACCATCTCCAGCATGCGAGTGACTTGGGCCACCGTTTGCCGCGAAAAGACTCGTTTCCCATGGGGTACTGTTGCCGCCTCTCGGCGACGGAAGATAACCGGCAGACGGATACCATCATTGGCCAGGACAGCGTAAGCCCGAGCAACCTGCAAAGCACTGGCCGCAAGGCCTTGTCCAAACCCGATAGTGGCCCGCTCGAAGGGCTGCCACTGGGACGGTCGAGGAAGTACGCCACGCGTTTCTCCCGGAAAACCGGTACCCGGACGACGCCCAAAGCCAAGCTCACGAAGATGTCGCCAGAGATCAACGCTCTCCTGTTTCAGGGCAATCTTGGCAGCGCCAATATTGCTCGATTTCTGGATAACCTGACGCACAGTAAGGCGGCCCATGGGGTGGATATCGTGAATGGGAATACCACTGATGCGCATGATCCCCTTTTCGCACCGGATCCGCTCTTCCGGATGGACGAGATCGTCTTCCAAGGCCGAGGCAACGGTGAAAGGCTTGAAAATGGAGCCAGGCTCCATGGCATCGGTTAGGGCTCGATTTCGCCGCTCAGCCGGACGTGAGCCCTCCAGTCGATTGGGGTTGTAGGAGGGCACATTGGCCAGGGCGAGGACCTCGCCCGTCTCAGGATCAAGGACCACAGCCATGCCGGCTCGGGCACGATGGCGGGCAACGGCCTCCTTAACGGCTTGATAGGCCGTATATTGGAGGCGTCCATCAATGCTTAGATGCAGCGGATCGCCTCGCTCGACAGGCCGCAAGACGCGAGCCGTTCGGATATCCCGTCCCAACGCGTCCCGCTCCACCAGGCGCATCCCGGACTGCCCTGACAGGGACTTGTCAAAGGCCAGCTCTAGGCCTTCCAGCCCCTGACCGTCCACGCCGGTGAAGCCTACCATATGGGCTGCCACTTCGCCGGTGGGATAATACCGCCGATACTCTTTCAAGGTCCCAATGCCATCCAGCTGCAGGGCCTTGACCTGCTCGGCCATTTGGGGAGGAACTTGGCGCTTCAGATAAACAAAGGGGCTGCTGCTACCTAAGCGCTCACGAAGGGATTCCCAATCCATCTCCATTATATGGGCCAGCTGACGGAGAACGGTCCCTTCGGCATTGACTTGATCGGGCTCGGCATAGACCGATGGGACTGGAGTGCTTAACGCCAAAGGCTCACCGTTGCGATCGAGAATCGGTCCCCGGATCGCTGGAACCTGAACGTGATGCAGGGCTTGGCTTCGAGCCTGAGCCTGGAGCTGGAGAGATCGAAGCCCCTGGACCCGAACCAACTGCACGCTGACCACAAAGAAACCCAACAAAAGCAGGGACTGGGCAAAGCCGCCGCGCCAGGCCTTCTTCATTCCCTGAAATCCCAAGTCTCTTGATGGTCAGGGATATGCATCCCGAACTGCTCGCGTGCCATACGCTCTACGCGCGGACGGGCGGATAAGGCCGCGCGCTCGAGCTGAAGCCGGCCCCACTTGGTTTCCAATCGATAGATACGATCCTGTTGAGCCTGGATTGCCAAATCCAGCTGCCGACTCCGTTCCCGGGTCCACACCAGGGTGAGCCCACTGGCCAAAACGAGCATCCCTAGCCCAAGGATCGCGACAGGAGCCTTCAACTTGGCAGCCGCTCAGCCACGCGGGCGATGGCACTCCGGGCACGCGGATTGGCTTCCCGCTCCACTTTGTCCGGACGCAGAGGCCTGCCTATCGGCTTCAGCCGGGGCACCTTCTGGCATCGGCATAGGGGGAGCTCAGGAGGGCAGAGGCATTCGGCCGCCTCCTCTCGAATGAAGTGCTTGATTGTCCGGTCCTCAAGGGAATGGAAGGCAATCATCACCAACCGCCCACCCGGCCGTAAGGCCGCAACAGCGCCTCGCAAAAGGGCCTCAAGCTCTGTGTGCTCCTGGTTCACCACCCTGCGTAGGGCCTGAAAGGCTCGGGTAGCTTTGTCCTTTCCTGGCTCCCCAGGACCCGGTATGGCTGTCCGAACGGCTTCGGCTAAGTCCGTTGTGCCTTCCAGTTTTCCGGCGTCGCGAGCAGCTAGGACAGCCCGAGCAACCCGCCGGGCGTGGCGCTCTTCCCCATAATCCCGTAAGGCCGTCTCCAAACCCTCGGCAGTCACCCCGCCCAGCCAGCTCTCTGCCGAGGGCTCAGCTGCCGGATCCATGCGCATATCAAGAGGCCCATTCCGACGGAAGCTAAAGCCCCGTTCGGGATCCTCAAGCTGTGGGGTGGAGACTCCAAGATCCGCCAGAACGGCATCAACCCCCTCGTGCCACCCCAGCGCCGTGACGGCCTCTTGAATCCGAGAAAAGGTCATTTGACGGAGATGGAGCCGTGTCTCCTCGGTGAAGGCTTGCCGGCCAAAGGCCACTGCTGCGGGATCCCGATCCAAGGCCAAAAGCTCTCCTTCCCGCCCCAGACAGTCCAAAAGGCGGCGGGCATGACCACCCCGACCAAAGGTGGCATCCACTGCCCGATTACCAGGCTCAAGTCCCAGGGCCCTCACACTCTCCTCAGCGAGGACGGCACGATGCACGGCTCGCTCGGCGATGGTCACAGGAATCTCCTTGGAGGCCGAGCTTAGAGCCCGAGCTCCGCGAGCACCTCCATGGCCCCGTCCAGGGAGTCCAGACATTGTTGCTGCTGTTGAGACCATTGCTGCCGATCCCAGATCTCGAACTTTTTGATCTGCCCGGCCACTATTACCTCCCGATCCAGGCTGGCAAAGGAACGAAGTGTATTCGGAATGAGAATGCGCCCCGAGCGGTCAAGGGTGCATTCCACCGCATTGCCGATCAGGAAGCGCTCCAGCTGACGAACTTCCCGTCGAAGCATGGACATTTCGCCCAGCCGCCCCTCGATGGCCTGCCATTCCCCCAAGGGATAGGCAGCAAGGCATCGATCGGGATCCACAGTGACCACTAGCTCCCCGTCGCTGTTGGCTTCCAGGAGCTCCCGGTATTTGGAAGGGATGGACAGACGGCCCTTATCGTCCATCGTATGTTCAAAGGCCCCACGGAACACGGCGGCAACGAAGCTCGCTAGCTGGACCGGCACCGGGAGGATCGTGGGGGGAAGGGATCACTCACCGGTTTGTCCCATTGTGATCCACAGCATCCCACCACATCCCTCTCCATTGAACAAGGGATTGCGCAAGCCATTTTTCAGAGCGCTTATGGGCTGGGCCAATGGCAGGGGATTCGGCGCGGGAAAAGGAGCACCCGATTCTATTGAGGGCTAATTTTCAAGGAGTCAAGGCGCCCTGAAAGAGGAGGGCAAAACTTAGAAAGGCAAAGAAGCCGATGACATCGGTAACTGTCGTTAGAAAGATACTGGAAGATTGCGCCGGGTCGATACGCAAAGCCTTCATAACTAACGGAATAGAAGCGCCGGCCAGGCCAGCAAAGAAGAGATTGACCACCATGCCAAGGCCAACCACGAGCCCGAGCGTGGCGTTACCGTACCAAACCCATGCCACAAGTGCCGTCACGAGGCCAGTGACTACCCCGTTAATGCTCCCTAGAAGCGATTCCTTAAATACCAGATAGGCCCGCCGATTTTGAGGAATCTCCCGCATAACAATGCCACGCATCACGATCGCTAGGGACTGAGCGCCGGCATTCCCCCCTTGCCCTGCCACGACCGGGAGAAAGACAGCCAGCATGGTCAGTCGAGCGATCAGGTCTTCGAACAAAGCAACCACTCCTGCCGCTAGGAAGGCGGTTAAAAGATTGACGTGGAGCCAAGGCAATCGCTTGCGAAGCGAGAAGCCCAGGCTAGAGAAGACTCGCTCATCCTGACCGGCCCCAACCATCTGCTGCAGGTCCTCGGTCGCTTCCTCCTGAATCTCAGGAAGAAGCTGTTCCGCTTTGATAACGCCCAACATCCGATTCTCGGTGTCCACAACGGGGACCGCAAAGTACCTGCGCTTGGCGAGCTCCTGCGCGGCTTCATCCCGCTCTGTGAAGTAGTGGAGCGCAAAGACCTCCGTTCGCATCACCGATTCCAGAGAGGCCTCCGGAGGGGCCTGGATCAGATCGTACAGGCCCATGACCCCCATTAGGCGCTCTTCTTCGCCTAGGACGTAAACATACGATCCGGCGACCTGCTCCCGGGGGAGGGAGCGAAGTCGATTGAGCGCCTCCTGGACTTTGAGATGCCGATTGAAGGCAGGGAAACGGGTCGTCATGATGCGACCCACGCTATCCTCCGGGTAACTGAAGTACTCCCCTATTGCCGATTTAAGCCTAGCTGAAAGGTAGGGGAGGATATGCTCTCGGGCCTCAGGCTGGAGATGCATCAAAAGGCTCGCCGCGCGTTTCGAGTCAAGGGTGCGTACAGCGCTTTGGATAAGCGCCGGCTCGGCATCTCTTAGCAAGGCGGCCGCATAGCTCACTTGTAGGTGGGCAAAGAGATCAGCCGCTAAAGCGGGCGGGAGCGCTTGGAGGACTTCCGCTGCTTCCGCTTCGGCCATGGCTTCGAGTTGACGAGCCACAGCCGACGGATCCTGCTCGACATAAGGCCGTAAAAGCTCAATGAGTGGGGTGGCATTGGGAGGCATAAGGAACGCTCCTGGTCAGACAACCTTTGCCCAAGGGCCATCCCATCATGGATAGGCCCTAATGGACGCCCTCTTGTGGCAAGCTATTCCGCAACCTAAGCCGTCAATAAGAGCCCTCTGGGGCCGTCCGAGACGCCGATACGGCCTGTTCCACCGACAGTGCTTGATCAATGGAACGGATGTGCAGATCGCGCTGCGGTAAAGCGATCTCAATTCCGGCTTCGCGAAAGGCCTGATCAATGGCAACGCAGAGGGCATGCTGAGCCGGAAGCAAATGCTCGATCATTGGGATGAAAAACCGAAGCTCAAACTTCAGCGAGCTCTCCCCGAACCCCAGGAAGAAAACCTGCGGGGCCGGGTCATCAAGCACATATTCCTGCTCTTGCGCCAACCGGTAGAGGGTCCGCTCGGCCTGGATGACATCCGAACCGTAGGCAATCCCAACCGGGATAATAACGCGCAGGAGGGTATCGCTCAGAGTCCAGTTGATCAGATCGCCGGTAACGAAGCTCTTATTGGGGACCACGAGCTCCTTGCGATCCCAGTCGATGATAGTCGTTGCCCGGATACGGATCCGGCTAACCGTACCGGAGGTGCCGTTAATAGTCACCGTATCCCCGACACGGATCGGCTGCTCGAACAGCAGGATCAAACCGGAGACAAAATTGGCAAAGATCTCCTGCAGGCCGAAGCCGAGGCCAACCGAAATGGCGGCAACCAGCCACTGAACTTTCGACCAGCCAATCCCGAGCACGCCGAAGGCAAACACCGTCCCTACCACTGTGATGAGATAGCGAGCGACCGTGGTAATGGCATAACGGGTGCTCGCTGCCAACGGCAGTTTGTTCAGAGCCGCAATCTCCAGAACACCAGCGATGTTCTTGGCGGCCACGACCGTTAGGGCAACAATGACAATGGCCAGACCCAGACTGGCGAGGGTAACAGGCGCATCGTAATTGGGATCCGTCCAGAGCGTGATCTGGTTGAGCCAGCTAAGGGCCGGCAATATAGGGACCCAGATCATCCCAAGGCCAAGGAACAAGCCAAAACCGATAACAGTACTTAAGAACTTACGAGTCTGGGTGTTGATCGCCCGAAAATCGTACTCTTCCTCCGCTACCTCGACCGGACCCCACGAGACCTCCTCCGTTAACTCACCCCTTTCCCGTCGTTTGCGGGTCTGCTCCCGAGCCAAGCCTTTCTGTTCCTCCACCAGCCAGCGGCGAATCATCTCCTTGACTAAGATCATCCCCACCACCACCCAGGCGGAGAAGAAAACCCGATCCTGGAGCTGAGCAGCAGTAAAGAAATAGCCTGAGGCGGCCCCCATAGCCAGTGCCGCAGGAACCCCAATCGCTAGGCTGACCCAGAGCCAATGCAATCGTGCGAACCAGCTATTCGGTTGCCGCTGGAGAATGCCCGTGAACAGGTTCCGCCTCGCCCCGATCAAGCGATAGACCACAGAGGCCAGGACAAGCATGGTCAAGATAAAGGCCAGTCGCCCGAAGGACTCACGCCATGCCTCGTTGGGTTGCGCAGTGAACACTGAAGACAGGAAGACCAGGGGCGGGAATACCACCTTCATCCAGTAGGTGTGATAGAAAAGTAGAGAAAGGGTCTCGGGGCGCCAGCGAAAGTGCCCTTCCGCCACCCCTTTCTCCCGGGTGAGCTGAGCGAGGAATTGCAGAATGAACCAGACGAAAGCGGTCCGCTGGAGGCCAATGCCAACCGCAGTCTCAAACTGGGTTCCCTCCGCCATCCTAACTAGCCACCAGCCTCCGAGCCATAGCAGTCCTGATTCGGGCAAGGCCATAACCACCGTTATAAGGAGGGCGAAAAGCCCCAATCGGAAGGCCTCTCCGGGCACTTGGCGGATCCGCTCCATATAGCCCTCGAGCTGGCGCCGAAAGGGCTTCCGGAGGTAGAACAGGACACCCAGGCCGACCAAGATCCAGGCCACCTCCGATGGGTGACTCTCGATTTCCTCCCAACTGTGGCGAACAAGCCGAGACCAATTCTCCCAGGCCAGTAGCCAACGCCCAGCGGCACCCAATGAGCTCAGCTCCTCGCCCCCGAGTAAGGAGCCACTCGGGATCCATAGGACATTCTCATCGATGTATCGAGCGAATGCCCGGGCCTCGGCAATCAAGCGTTGGAACTGAGTATCCAGCTTGACGAGCTGGTCGAAGTAGCGATTCAGATCCGCTTCTAGGCGGTGGGTATATTCACGGCGCGTCTCCAATAGCTCTCGGAGAGCCGGCTCGAGCTCAGCTCGCTCAGCTTGGTCCTCAAGCGGAGGGTCTAGCTGAGCCAGACGCTCCTCCACCACACGGTCGAGGTCCGCCAAGCGGGCACGTCGGTCTGCGATCTCCATGAGCTCGAGCCGAGCTTCCCCAATCTGGTCCTGGAGTGCGTTGCGCTGCCTTTGGAGCCTGCGCAAGTTAGGCAACTTGTCGCGTTGCTTGCGCAGGAGCAGACCGACTGCAGGGGTCAGGCCCACCGCACTGACCCGTTCCTTGATCCGATCAAAGTCTTCCCTAAGCGTGTTGAGCCGATTCGAGAGGGTCTCTGCGCGCGCTGTCACCTGCTTGATCTGAGCAACTAGCTGCTCGCGTCGGATAAGCCGCTCGTTATTGCCTTGGGCTAATTGCACAAGATAAGGGTGAGTTTGGGCAGCTTGACGGAGCTGGATCTTGGTCTCGGCCAGCTGGCTCCCCAGCTCCTGCTTGTGCCGCACCGTTAACCATTTCTCCAAGGTCGCGACCCGCTCTTCGGCCTGCTTGGCCTGTTTTGTAGCCAACTCACGCTGGACCATTAAGCGCTTGTAACGCGTCCTATAGCTCTCTAATTCCTGCTCGTATGCCTTAATCTGGGCAGTCAGTGTGTCACGCTCTTCCTCGAATTGGATCCGCAAGGCTGTCGCCAGCGGCTCATTTTCCACGACGGTTGGAAGGAGGCTCAGCTGGGATTTCAGCTCCTGAAGGCGTTGGCGGGCTTCAGCGATCCGCTTGGGGAGTTCTTGGCGCCGTTCGGTGTATTCGTTGACTTGCTTGTCTAATTTCGCTTTCTGATCGCGAGCCTTCCGGAGCGTGGCTTGGGCCTGCGCCAGAGCTTCCTCAAGCCGGGGTGTTGGCGCATCTTCCAATTGCGGAATTATTGGCTCCAACTGGAACGCAGCCAGCCGGTCACGAAGTTGTTGTAAGCGCTTCTCGGCCGTCTTTTCCGAGTGCCCTAGGGCTTGAGCCCGCTTTCTGGCCTCTTCGGCCTGCCTCTGGAATTCTTGAGCCCGGGCATACGCCCCCAATAGCTTCGCCTTAAGCTCTGGGCTAAGGCTGGTGTCCTTTTCAATTTGCTGGATTCGTTGATCGAGGTCCGAGACCGAAGGAGCAGCCATTGCATCGACAGCGACCATCCCCCCCAAGAGTGCAAGGAAGATCCAGCGTGCCAATCGGCTACGAGACGGGCTCATCGGAAGGATAAAAGCAGGAGGTCGTCAATGCTTCTTTTCACTTCGGTCCAGAGCAGCAGTAGGCGATTAACTCGACAAGCATGGGCCCGATTCGGCATCGCCCGCTAGGGATAGCATACAGCGCCTCTATGGATCCCGTGCCTTGGCATTCGATCCCGCAGGTAGGCGAGCATGTCAACATCGCCGATCCGTGCATGCCTCTTGTCGAGTGTGGCGAGCCGGTCAAGTGCGTCTGGAGAGCGTGCGTTGAACCGCATCATGCCAGCCGGCAAGCAGGGCTGCACGCTGGTCCTCCGCCATCGCGGGCTCGAAGCGGTACGCCAGACGCCAACATGCGGCAATATCGTCGAGCTCCGCGAAAACACCGGCTTGCAGACCAGCGAGGAAAGCGACACCGAGTGCTGTCGTCTCACGCATGACTGGCCGCTCCACGGGAAGCTCGATCAGGTCGGCGAGAAACTGCACGAGCCAGTCGTTCTCGATCATGCCACCGTCCACCCGCAGTGCCGTCAGCACGGCACCATCGGCAGCCATGGCGTCGAATAAGTCGCGTGTCTGGTAGGCAACCGCCTCAAGGCCGGCACGGACGAGGTGCGCCGGCCCTGTATCGCGTGTGAGACCAAAGATGCTGGCACGCGCATCGGCATCCCACGGGGCACCAAGGCCAGTGAAAGCCGGCACCAGATAGACGCCACCGTTACCGTCGAGAGCGCGCGCCAGCTGCTCAGTATCGCTGGCTTGTTGAATGAGGCCAAGCCCATCGCGCAGCCATTGCACAGCCGCGCCAGCGACGAAGATCGAGCCTTCAAGCGCGTAGGTCGGACGGCCTTCGATCCGGTAGGCGATGCTCGTGAGCAAGCGGTTACTTGAGGTGACCGCCTGCTCGCCGGTATTGAGCACAGCGAAGCAGCCGGTGCCATAGGTCGACTTGATGTCGCCCGGCGCGAAGCAAGCCTGGCCCACTGTGGCTGCTTGCTGGTCGCCGGCGACCCCCCGGATCGGGATCGAAGCGCCGAAATGCTCACCGTCGGTGACACCGAACTCGGCCGCGCAGTC
>CAYVMM010000039.1:0-10596 GCA_964452535.1 uncultured Gammaproteobacteria bacterium
CGTGCGGGTCGTGCCGGACAGGCTGTAGGTAATGTAGAAATTCCCCCAGGAAAGCAGAAACGCGAACACCATGGCGGCGAACACGCCGGGCCAGATAAGGGGAAAGGTGATCTCGCGGAAAACCGCCCATTCACCGGCCCCAGCATCACGCGCGGCCTGCTCCAGGCTGGCTGTCACCCTAACGGCCCTTTAACGGCCGACCCTTGGCCAGGCGTCGCTGCAGGACGGCCATCTCCTTTTGCGCCTGGCGATCCCCGTTCTCATGAGCCTGGGCGATCCCGCGCTCCAGGGTCTGCCGACAGACTTCTCTTTGGCCCAGAAGATCCTCGGCTTCGGCCAAGGCCCGATAGGCGGCGGAATAGGTGGGGTCCTGCTCTAGGCAGTGACGGAGATGGGTCGCGGCCTCCGTCGGCTGATCTCGGTGGAGGTATTCGCGGCCCAGCGAGAACCGGAGGAGCGGTCCGTCTTGGCCCGACTCCAGCATCTTCCGGAAAGCGTCCAGTCTGTCGGCTCCTGCCATGCTCTCCTGGCTCCGGATAATGTTTTGCCATGGGGCGATTGCCCGGCAACGGGGCCTCTTCTGCCCTTCGCCCGATGAATCGGGCTCCTACGACTACTCCTCAGCTGTTACCGGGTCGACTCCGATGCCTTGATCAGCGTTCCCTTTAATGGGCACGCATACCAGGATTTGGACCATGCGCCGGCAGGCGAGACTCCCTGATCTCGGTCCGATCGCCGAACTGGGCGGCAGCGTCATTATGACAAACCCCAGCATCGCCACCTAGCGGGAAAATCAACGGCTCTAGCGACAGAAGCGACTGTTACCGTTGCCTAGGCCCGAGCTTCCAGCCACTGCGGAAAGAAGCCTCGTAACTGCGGAAAGGGGCACCGTAGGAGCCCGATTCATCGGGCGAATCCGTGGGGGCGCCCCCTTCGGATCGAAATGCCACGTAGGCGTTCGATTTAATAGGGTGGGAATAGGCCATTCCATTAAATCGAGCGCCTACGGTAAATCCAGCTTCTCTGCTTATAAGGGGAACATCAATTAAGTTACCGGGCCGGCGTCTCAATGGCAAAACGTTTGTTCTCCTTCAGTAGTAAGTGGCTTGACCCTAATCAAGTCGCCGGGACAGCGTCTCATGGCAAAATATTTATTCTCCTGAGTAGTAAGTGGCTTGACCCTAGGACTTGCGCGCGCCCCTCATTCCCGGTAGGTTCTTCGGCCGGAAATGCGCCGAGGCCCCCGAGGCGGAGTGGCGGCATCCGGGGCTTCACTCCATCAACCCGCGGTGTCTTCCTCTGTAGACGCTGCCAAGCAATCCACAGCAAGGAGGAGCAATGAGACGGGCAATTTGGGTCGCTACCGGGATTGCGGTGGTGGCCGGTTTGGCTTCCGGAACGGCTCTAGCCCAGCCCAAGGGCGATCCTCAGGCGGGCGAGCGTAAGGCTTTCGAATGCCTGGGCTGCCATGCAAGCGAGGGCCGCGGCAACGTCTATCCCTCTTACAATGTACCGAAGGTGGGCGGGCAGCAGGTCTCCTACATCATGTCCGCCCTGAAGGCCTACGCCTCAGGCAAGCGCAAGCATCCCACTATGCAGGCACAGGCCAAGGCCCTTAGCCCGAAGGACATGCGCGATATCGCGGCCTTCTTTGCTCAGCAAGGCCCTCGCTAACCCGAGTCCCGTCATTCACCCACTGCGCCTGGAGAGCAAGATGACCCGTTTCTGGATTGGACTGGTACTGCTGGCTATGCTCGGCTGGTTAGGAACGGCTCAGGCCGAGGGCCCCATGGCCACGGCGAAGCGCATCGTCACTAAAGGCTTGCCTGACGAGAATGTCCAGGCCTGCAAGACGTGCCACGGACTGAAGGGCAAGAGCCCCATACCCCGGTATCCCCATCTGGCCGGACAGTACCGGAGCTATCTCATCCATACCCTCAAAACCTATCGCTCGGGGGATCGCCAAAACCCCATCATGGGGCGCCAGGCGAAGCCCTTGAGCGATCGCCAGATCGAGGCCCTTGCAAGCTATTTCGCTACGAAGCAGCCGATGCTGGCTGCCCTCCCGGAATAACACCTCGGGAGGTGCTTGCTTGAGATGGGGGAGGCCGTTTTCCTACCTTGGCCTTCCTACCGACAATGGCGGTTGAGCGCCCAGTCGGCTCGGCTCGAATCGGGCCGGCTCCTGATCCGGGCGCATTGCGCATCCTAGCCGAACGGATGAGACTGCCCTGTAAAGTGTGACTGAGTAAACCTGACTTTCATCAGCGAGAGCCAGCATTCGTTCCCGTCGGCTGCTGCTAACGCATCGAAAAACTGGTATCCCTTTTGAGCTGATCGAGTCCGGGGTGGCAGCTGCCTCCGAAGAGGGCGTACCGGCCGCTTCGAGGAGACCTACAGCCGCCAAAGTCGACTACTGAGTTTGCAAAATAATGAGTATGCTAAGGGATCTTTGGCAGTATCGCCATTTTGTTCTAAGCGCCATCCGTAACGAGCTAGTGAGCCAGTTCGCAAGCAGCAAGCTTGGCGGTTTGTGGATGGTCCTTAACCCATTGGCCCAGGTCGCCATCTACGCGCTCATCCTTTCCAATGTGCTCTCTGCTAAGCTTCCAGGAGTGGAGGGCCAATACGTCTACGCCGTCTACTTGATGGCCGGCCTTCTGAGCTGGACGCTTTTCAATGGGATCGTCGGAGGGTGTCTGAATCTCTTTATTGAAAAGGGCACCCTGATGAAAAAGATCAGCTTCCCCCGTATCACCCTGCCAGTCATTCTTGTGGGCTTTAACCTGCTCAATAATGTGCTGCTATTCTTGGCCATGGTGGCGATCTTTGTAGCTCTTGGGCAGGCGTTCTCCTCGACCATAATCTGGCTGATACCGATCACATTGGTCACAGTGGCTTTCGGCGCCGGCCTGGGGATCATCCTAGGAGTGATGAATGTCTTCCTCCGGGATATCGGCCATGTGGTGCCCATTATCCTGCAGATGTGGTTTTGGTGTACTCCCATTGTCTATCCTGCCAAGATTATTCCTGAGAAGTACCATTATTTGCTCGAATTGAACCCCCTGTTCCACCTGGTTGGTGCCTATCATGCGGTTTTGGTCTATGCCCAAACGCCCGATCTGGCGGGCGTAGGCGGCGTCGGGTCACTGGCCCTGGGGCTGCTGGGGCTGGGGGTTTTTGTGTTCCGGCGTGCTAGCGAGGAGCTGGTAGACGCCTTATGACCCTATTGAGTGTGCACAACCTGGGAAAGGCCTTCCGGAGCTATCGCTCTGAATGGCAGCGGTTTGCGCGCTGGTTTGGGGTGCCGGTGTCCCCCGGTGAGGAGCACTGGGTTCTGCGCCATATTAGCTTTGGCATCCCTGCGGGGGAGGCCGTTGGCATCGCTGGTCAAAATGGGGCCGGAAAGAGCACCTTGCTCAAGCTGCTGACAGGCACGGTCCGGCCCACCGAAGGCTACGTGGAAATGCATGGGCAGGTCTCCGCCATCCTGGAGCTCGGGATGGGGTTTGATCCCGAACTGACGGGACGCGCCAACGTGCGTCATGCGGCGGGCCTTATGGGATTGACCCCCGAGCAAATTGACTGGGCCATGCCGGGGATCGAGGCCTTTGCTGAGATCGGGGAGTACTTCGATGAAGCGGTACGAACCTACTCCAGCGGTATGCAGATGCGGGTGGCCTTCTCCGTAGCGACCGCCTACCGGCCCGATATCTTGATTATCGACGAAGCGCTTGCTGTCGGTGATGCCTATTTCCAACACAAGTGCTTTGACCGGATTCGGGAGTTCCAGGAGCGGGGCACGACCCTGCTGATTGCTTCCCATGACCGAGAGGCAATCCAGAGCCTGTGTAGCCGGGCCATCCTTTTGGATAAGGGGGACCTCATTAAGGATGGGCCACCCGAGGAGATCATGGATTTTTACAATGCCCTGATCGCGGAAAAGGCAAACAGTAAGCTCGATCAGAGCCAACGTGTGGATGGTTGGATAGAGACCCGATCGGGAAGTAACGAAGCAGTGATTGATCAAGTTCGGCTACTCGGCGAGGATCGGACTCCCATTGAGCTCGCCAAGGTTGGTCAGCTGGTCAATATCGTGGTGGATATAACCACCCAAGCTTTTGTTCCCGAATTAACTGTGGGTTATGTGATCCGAGACCGGTTAGGCCAGCCCATATTCGGAACCAATACCTACCATCTAGGTAAGGCACTGCAGGGTGTTCCTGCGGGGAAGGCCCTTCAAACTTGCTTTACCTTCCCCGCCAATCTGGGAGTTGGTAGCTACTCCGTGTCCATAGCGGCGCATGCGGCCCATTCGCATGTGGTGGCGAGTTACGACTGGTGGGATTGCGCCTTGATTTTCCAGGTGGTCAACGCCGAGCATCCTCAGTTTACCGGTGTTGCCTGGATTCCTCCCCAAGTGGAATGTCTTCAGTGAGTGATGCCCAGGAGTAGCGCACGACAGGGGCTGAGAGAGGAGCAGCTAAGGGCAGAGTGTGAAGCCCGGGAGGGGGCGGAGTTAGAGCTGGAGGCGGAGCGTGAGGCCAGGAGGCGGGCGGAGGCGGAGCTGAGCTCAGAGCGCGAGCTTCGCCAGCTAGCCGAAGCTAAGCTGGAGGCCGTATTGGCAAGCAAGTCCTGGCGTCTCACTTGGCCGTTACGGAAAGGCATGGCCAGCTTGAAGTGGCTTTTTCAGTTGCCCCGCGGGGTAAGAGATAAGGTCGGTGTCTTGCCCTGGAGGCTCGCGGCCCTGAGACGGCTGGCTACCGCTTTGCCCAGCTCGCTGGTGAGGAAACTCCTGAGGGGGCTGATTGCTTTCGTGAATGCCCGGCCCGGATTCCGGCGCCAGCTAGCGAGCTGGCTGGACCAATTCCCCGGGTTGAAGGAGCGGATCCGAGGGTGGGTCAAGCAAGGCCCTCAGGTTGCCGAGTGGAATCTCGAGCGGCGAAATGAGGCCCGAAACGGCCTCTCGGGCGGGGAACTATCCGAGCCCGCCCAGGCCGTCTATCGGCGTTTGGCTTCGGCCCGGAATAAGCAATCCTAGGATTGATTGCCCGATGCGCATTGTCGTTGACCTCCAGGGGGCCCAGACTGAGAGCCGCTTCCGTGGTATCGGACGCTATACCTTGTCCTTTACTCAAGCCCTTATCGATAAAGCCCAGGGTCATGAGGTCTTTCTTGCCTTAAACGGTAACTTGCCCGAAGGGATCCCTGCCCTGCGGGAGACGTTCCGAAAGCGCCTACCCCCGGAAAATATCCGGGTCTGGCAGGGCCCGGGCAATGTGGCGGAACGGGACTACGCGGAGGGAACCCGGCGTAGAATAGCCGAACGGATTCGCGAATCCTTCCTAGCCAGCCTGAGCCCCGATATTGTGCATATCCCCAGCCTGTTCGAGGGGTTCGTGGACGACGCTGTCACCAGTGTCGGGGTTTATGACCAGCGCACCCCGACCATGGTAACCGTCCACGATCTGATCCCCTTAATGAATCGGCAGAGTTATCTAGCCACCAATCCCTGTCTTGAGGCCTATTACCTCCGCAAGATTGAGCACCTAAAGCGGTCGCATGGGCTTCTCGCCATTTCCGATAGCTCGGCCCGAGAAGCCCGGGATTTCCTTGGTATCCCCGAGGAGCGCATCTGGGTGACCGGCGAGGGCCTGGACCCAGCTTTCGAGGGGGGCAAGGAGACCGGAGGGCTGAGCGGAGCCTTCCTAGCGGAGATGGCCATCCATAAGCCTTTCATTCTCTATACAGGGGGTGGGGATCAACGTAAGAACCTCAAGAGGCTGGTCCGGGCTTATGGCAAGTTGTCGGAATCCCTACGAGCTCGCCATCAATTGGTCTTCGCGGGTGAGCTGTTGCCCTATGAAAAACAGGATTTGTGGGAAGAGGCAATGCGCTCGGGGATTCAAAAGGATGAGCTAGTCTTTACAGGGTATGTATCCGATTCCCAGCTAGCTGGTCTTTATCGGCAATGCGAGCTCTTTGTTTTGCCATCCTGGCAAGAGGGCTTCGGCCTTCCCGCGTTAGAGGCTATGGCTAGTGGTGCCCCTGTCATTGGGGCGAATGCCTCAAGCATCCCCGAGCTTGTCGTCTTGTCGGAGGCCCTTTTTGATCCCTTTAAGGAAGAGCAGATTCGCGACAAGATGGAAGCGATCCTTTCCGAGCCCGCATTCCGTGAGCGAGTCCGGCTAAATGGCTTCGAGCAGGCCAAGCGGTTTTCTTGGGATGCTGCCGCTGAGAAGGCTTGGGTCGGGCTCGAGGAGACCGCTGCATCGTTCTCTGCTTGCCGGTACCTCCACCCGGGGACCTCCCATCGAAGGCCTAAGCTTGCCTTTGCCTCTCCGGTTCCTCCGCAGAAGAGCGGCATATCTGAGTACAGTGCCGAGCTCCTCCCCTTCTTGAATCCGAAATATGATATCACTCTGGTTGTTGACCAATGTGAAGTTGATGAGCCTTGGATTCGAGCCAATTTGGAAGTCATTAGTCCGGAAGAATTCCGCGCTCGCGGCGAGGAGTTTGACCGCGTTTTGTACCACCTGGGAAATGCCCCTTTTCACTATTACATGGTTGATTTGCTGAAGGAGGTTCCCGGAGTGGTTGTCTTACACGATTTTTACTTAAGTGATTTGTTGCAATACATGGAAAACTATATAACGCCAGACCCGATTTGGACGAAGAACCTCCTTCATTCTCATGGGTACAAAGCGGTCTACCAGCGGCTTAAGAAAGATAAAGAACAGGCCCTTCTAGAATATTCTTGCAATCTCTTCGCGATCCAGGAAGCGGATGCGGTCATCGTCCATTCCGAATATGCCCGGAAATTGGCTGACGAACAGTATGGAGCGGGGGTCAGCCGGGATTGGTTCCAGATCCCCCATCTGAGGGCTCCGGAGATTGAGAAGGAGTGCTTTGCAGCTAGAGAAGAGCTCGGAATTCCGGAAGAGGCCTTTGTTGCCTGTTCCTTTGGAATGGTTGGGCCTAACAAGCGCAACCACGAGCTGGTGGAAGCCTGGCTAAGCTCGTCTCTGGCTAATCTGGAAGACGCTTTACTGTTCTTCGTGGGAGAAAGCCCCGGGGGGAGCTACGATGCGGAGCTAATAAGGCGGATCCAGCAAGGGGGCGGTTCTGATCGCATCAAGATGACCGGTTGGGTGGATCGGGCCACTTATAAGACCTACCTTGCTGCCGCTGATGTCGGGGTCCAATTGCGCCGGGGCTCCAGGGGGGAGACTTCCGGCACAGTGCTAGACTGCATGAATTTCGGCCTGGCGACTGTTCTCAATGCCCACGGGCCCATGGCAGAGGTGTCCCGGGAGGCGATTTGGATGTTAGATGACGATTTCCAGCAAGCCGACTTGGCCCATGCACTGGAGACCTTATACGAGAAACCGGGCCAACGTCAGTCCTTGGGGGAGCTTGCTCGCAGCGAAATCCGCTCCTGCCACGATCCGGGAAAATGCGCCGAACTTTACTACCAAGCGCTTGAGCAGTCGGCGGCCAGTGCGTTCGGCAAAAAACGCCTGGTGACTGAAGTTAGCCGCTGGCTGTCTAAGGATACTGAGACGCAGTTCCTGCGCGAGCTTTCGCAGGCCATCGCCGCAAACGAACTCGATGCGCCTCGGAGAAAGAATCTTTTTGTGGATGTTACCGGTACCGCTTGCAATGATCTTCAGAGCGGCGTAGAGCGGGTCGCCAAGGCTTTCCTTTGGGCCTGGATCGAGCATCCGCCGACTGAATTTCGTGTGGAGCCCGTTTATCTGTCCGATGAAAATGGACGGTGGCATTATCGGTTTGCTCGCTCTTTTACTTTGGACCTTATGGGATGCCCTGCGGAGCGACTGTCCGATGAGGTCTCCGTGGCGCCACAGTCGGGGGACTATCTGGTGGGTCTGGATATCTCGGGGCAGGCCCTGATCGGCGCCTGGGAGGCCGGATTGTTTACCGATTTCCGCAACCGGGGCTGCTATCTTGCTTTCATGATTCACGATGTCTTGCCGTTGACTCAGCCTAGCGTCTTCCCACCTGGAGCGGACCGGGATTTCAAGGCTTGGTTGAAGGCCGTTGGCAATGTGGCGGATAAGGTCGTCTGCCCCAGCCGGGCAGTGGCCAAGGCGGTCCAAGACTGGCTAGCTAATTGCTGGGGTTCTGACAATCTAATCCCTGAGGTGCACTGGTCCCACCACGGCGCCGATTTCCAGGGCCGTGCCCCAACCAGCCTCGGGTCATCCGAAGAGGCGCGCATCCTAGAGCGGATTGTAAAAAGGCCCACTTTTCTCATGGTGGGTACGGTGGAGCCTCGAAAGCGCTACCCTCAGGCGCTGCAGGCCTTTGAGCGGCTTTTGGAAAAGGGGCTTGACGTCAATTTGGTGATCGTTGGCCAGGAGGGATGGCGACACCTGCCCCCTACTGCCCGTCGGGACATCCCATGCACAGTGGACCGGTTAAGACGGCATCCGGATCGGGGCAAGCGTTTGTTCTGGCTGGCCGGCATTAGCGACGAATTTCTGGCCCGGCTTTATGAAGCCAGTTCGGCCCTCTTGGTGGCTTCCCACGATGAAGGATTCGGTTTGCCCCTGATCGAGGCGGCTATGCATAATCTGCCCATTATTGCTCGAGACCTTCCCGTTTTTCGGGAGATTGCGGGGGATCAGGCGTACTATTTCGCTGCCGAAGATCCCCATGGCTTGGCCGAGTCCCTTGAGGCTTGGTTGGTGCTGTTTGAGGATAAGTCTCATCCTCGCTCCGAAGGATTACCCATTCTTTCTTGGCAGGCGAGTGCCGCCAACTTTTTGCGGCTTATTGGCCTAGGCGAGGCTCCCGAAGGGAACCCACAAGAACGCTTGGATCCGGTATCCGTTTCTTTGGCTCGATGACCTGAAGTTTCTCAGGGCGGCCTAGTTAAAGGGAACATCGATCAAGCCGATGGAATTGGCCCGGTAACCGGGGTAAGGAGCGACCGTAGGAGCCCGATTCATCGGGCAAAGGACAGAAGAGGCCCCGTTGCCGGAAAATCGCCTCATGGCAAAACGTTCGTTCTCCTTTAGTATAAAGAGGTGCGAGGGAACGAAAGGACAGGGGAGAGCCGCTTCTGAGAGCCCATCCCTGTTGGTATGACTGTCGTTAATGCCTAATCAAGGCATTGTGCTTTACGATTTCTTGCTTTGTCTGGGCGGCGCCGAAAGGGTGTCCCTAGAACTGGCGCGGGAGCTCTCGGCGGATCTGGGCATTGCCTTTCGAGAACCGGGAGGCTTTCCCGAAGCTGAGCTGAAAGGAGTCGCCATTCGGGAATTGGGTCGGGGGGGGCGCGTTCCCCTGCGGGTTTGGCGGACCCTCCATGGGCTCCATGCCTTCCGGCGACACGCGGGCTTCCTCACCAGTTATCAATGGGTAATCTACAGTGGCTCCAATGCGCCTGTAGCGATTCACAGCCGGCCTAAGGGAGGCAACATCTATTACGCGCATACCCCGCCCCGGTTCGCCTACGACCTCTACCAGTACTATCTGGAAAGGACCCCTCCCTGGCAGCGCCCACTCCTGAAGCGGTTGAGCCGCTATGTCCGCCGGCAGTATGAGCAGGCCCTTGCCCGCATGGACTTGGTTTTGGCTAACTCCGAGAATGTGCGCGCTCGGCTCCAGCGGTATTTGGGCCTGGAGGCCAAGGTGGTCCATCCCCCTTGCGATGTGACGGGCTACCGGTGGCAGGGGCAGGGCAATTTCTATCTTTCCACAGCCCGCCTAGAGCCCTACAAGCGGGTGGATCGGATTATTGAGGCCTTTCGGGCATTGCCCGATAAAAAGCTGGTGGTGGCCTCGGGCGGTAGCGAGGAAGCGAGTCTTCGACGCTTGGCCGAAGGCATCCCCAACGTCAAGTTCGTGGGCTGGCTCGGGGATACTGAGCTCAAGCGGTTGGTTGGTACCGCCATCGCCACGCTTTATGTGCCCCGGGATGAGGATTTCGGTATGTCGCCGGTAGAATCCATGGCTGCGGGCAAGCCGGTCATCGGCAACGCCGAAGGCGGTTTGGTGGAGACCATTGTCCCTGGGCAGACGGGCCTTCTTCTCTCCTCTGATCCCGGCCCGGCTGAGATTGGGCACGCTGTTCGGGCCCTGACCCCCCAGCGGGCCTTGGGGATGCGCAGGGCCTGCGAGGAGCGGGCAGAGCGGTTTTCCAGGCAGCGTTTCTTCGAGGCCATGCAAGACGGCATTGATCGGGTAACGGGAGGGAGGACGCATTCGGGATGAAGCGCTGCTACCCGAGTCGGACGGTCCCCCTGACCAGCCCGGTAACGGGTAAGGAGCGACCGTAGGAGCCCGATTCATCGGGCGAAGAACAGAAGAGGCCCCGTTGCCGGGAAATCGCCTCATGGCAAAACGTTCGTTCTCCTTAGTAGGATGCGAGGCGTGTTTAAGCGCACCACTCCCGAAATGGATTACGAGGCCCTAGAGGAACGGGTGCGCGCTCGTCTGGAGGCGGAGGCCCAGCAGGGGGATTCGGAGTGGCCCGCGTGGCAAGTGGATAGGGCAAGCGAGGTCCTGCCTCGTCACCGGGGGTGGGGCAGGCGGTTGCAGCGGGTAATCCAACGTATGCGGAGCTGG
>CAYVMM010000040.1:0-10487 GCA_964452535.1 uncultured Gammaproteobacteria bacterium
CCGAAAAAGGAAGCTCCTGAAACCGCCATAGGAGGAGGCGGCCCTGTTTTCTTATCCATCGGCCGTTTCTCCGCGCTCGCCCCTATAATGGATTCACCCTCCCCTCCCGGGCATCCCCCGTCACCGAGCCGATGCTAAGGTAAGGAGCTCTTCTCACGAGCGAAACCTTAGGCTCCACCCTAGTAGGGACTTGAGACAGTGTATTCAATGCCTTGTTTGGCTCGGGGCATTTTGGAAAGGAAATCGCTATGTTTAGCCGGGCTCACATTCCCAGTGCGGTCCCCATTTGCCTGCTGGGCCTCGCCCTGGGGACAACCTGCGGATCCGCAGAGGCCGTGGGCTTGAGCGAGCTATATCAGCGCGCTGCCGAGGTGGACCCCAATCTGGAGCGCACGCACAAGGAACGCACCCTCGCCGAGCTCGAGGAGGATGAGGCCCTCTCCGGGATCTTTCCCAGCCTCACCGGGCAGGCTTCGGTGACCCGGACCCGCAATACCCAAAGCATCCGGACCCGCAATACCCAAAGCATTCAGGGGAGAGGAGCCACTACTACCGATTTTACCCAGCAAACCTACACGGCTACTCTGACCCAGCCTCTCTACTCGGGGGGTCGCACCTGGATCGCTAAGGAAATCGCCGAGGTGAGCCAATCCCGGGCGGACGCCTCCATCCAAGCGACACGCCAGGACTTGATGCTGGAGGTCGCCACCGCCTACTTTGATGTCCTTAATGGCCAGGAGGAGGTTACCCTAGCTGAGCGGGAAATCAATCGGGTAAAGGAGCAACTGGAGCGAGCGCGGGCTCGATTCGAAGTGGGCACCGGCGACATTGTAGGCGTGCGTGAGGCCGAGGCGAGCCGAGACCAGGCCAGGACGCAACTAATCCAAGCGCGTAACCGGCTGCGGGTCGCTAAGCAGCGCCTACGACGCCTCATCCGGAAACCGCTCCCTCCTCTTAACAAAGCCAAGGAGGTCCATTTGGAGCCTCCCGAGCCCCCGAAATCGGCGGCCTGGGTAGATAAGGCCCTAAAGTCCCATCCCCGCCTTGAGGAGCTGAACAAGCAGCTCAAGGTGGACCGTAAGCAGGCCACCCTGGCCAGCCGAGAGCGCTGGCCGGAGCTTTCTGCGCGTGCCGAATTCAGCCGGACCGAGGGAGGCAGCTTCTTTACCTCGAACCAAGACATGGTCCTCGGAGTGAGTCTGACTTGGCCGATTTACCAGGGCGGTTCGGTCTCATCCCAAACCGAGATCGAACAGACCCAGGCTGCCCGGACTCGTCTTCAGCTCGACGATCAGCAGCAACAGGTGCGCCTAGACACCCAGGAGGCCTTTCTCGACTGGCAATCCGCTATGCAGGAGGTACGCAGCCTCCGCGCCCAGGTGCGTTCTACTAAGACCCAGCTAGAGGCTACAGAAACCGGCTTCGAGGTAGGCCGGCGCACCAGTGTGGACGTCCTAAACGCCCAACAGGCTTATTTTGAGGCCCTCCAGCGCCTTGCCCAGGCCCGGCATAGCTATCTGCTTGCCCGGCTCCAGCTCCGGGCTGCAGCTGGGACCCTAGATCTCTCCGCACTGCGGACCGTCGACCGACAGCTGGACTAGCCTGCCCTTCAGCAGCCGATCCCACTAGCCTCTCGAACCATCTCACACGCTCCATCCCACCCAGTCCACAAACGGTTCCCTTGTTACGGGGCAGTACGGAAGGCTGTTGCCCCTCGCGTGAGGCAGCTTCCTCGCAACCGAAATCGAGCCTTTTCACCAAGGGGCGACCAACCCAGGCTAACAGGCCGTTGAAAAAGGGTTTTCAACGGCCGGCTTTCACCGCTAAAAGCAGTAAAAAGGGACAAAGCCTTTTCCTGGAAACCCTGGAAAAGCAACCGGTTCCCTGTTTTTCTAGACAAGCGGAACCGGCCGGCTCCGCTTCGACCAGGGCGATGAAAAGGGTTTTCCATCGCCCTGGTAAGGGCCTTGAAAACCCACCAGGCAGCCCCAAATGTCAAGGGAGACAGGCCAACACAACACTGACTGTGCCAAAAGGGCTTACTCCCAACCGAAAGGAGACAGCCATGGCCCTTACTCGCTACGATCCGCTGCGCACCTTGAGCCAGATCCAGAATGAGATGAACCAGCTGTTCGAGAACCGCCTGGGTGGGGAAGAAGGACCCGGGGGCAGCGGGCTAGTAACCAGCGACTGGACACCTCCAGTGGATGTAGCCGAAGATACCAACCAATACCTGATAACTGCCGATGTTCCAGGTGTGGACCCTGAAAGTATTGAGGTCACAATGGAGAACGGCGTCCTAACCCTGCGCGGGCAACGCCAGCCGGAAAGCGAGGAGGAGCTGGCCAAATACAAGCGAATCGAGCGCGTCCGGGGGACCTTTCACAGGCGCTTTACTCTTCCGGATACGGCCGATGGGGACAAGATCCAGGCCAAGTGCCGTAATGGCGTCTTAGCAATCTCAATCCCCAAACAAGAACGCGTTCAGCCGCGCAAGATCCAGGTCGAATCCTGACCCGATTAGGAACTGGTGGGGCCGGTCCCTGGCTTGCAGTCTTTCGCTCCCAGAGCCAAGATGGTGAGTGTGCTTTTCCATGCGGATCGGTCCCCGCCCTGTTACTAAGAGGAGCGCACGTTTTGTCAGGGTGCGACGATCCGGTAACGGGAGAATCCGCTCCAGGGGCCCCGCTCTACGGGCACTCTTAGAGTCGTTCCTCACCCGTTACCGGGCCAGTGACGGTGACTGGATTGATGTTCCCCTTAATAATTGGTCCATAGATAAGGCAGAAGAAGACTTGGGTCCCGGCTGATTGCCGAGGGAAAGGTATGGAATACAAAGACTATTACAAGATCCTCGGCGTTTCTCGGGACGCAGGACAAGACGAGATCAGGCGAGCCTATCGTAAGCTTGCTCATAAATACCATCCCGATGTCAGCAAGGCGTCCAATGCCGAAGAACGTTTCAAGGAGATCAAAGAAGCCTACGAGGTCTTGTCCAACCCCGAAAAGCGCGCTGCCTACGATCAGCTTGGCTCCGGGTGGGCGCAGGGTGAGCCCTTTGAGCCTCCCCCAGGATGGGAGTCCGCCTTCGGCTACGGTGGGGGGCACAGTGCCCGATCGGAAGGAACCCGGAGCATGGGCACTGAGGAGTTCAGTGAGTTCTTCGAAAGCCTATTCGGAGGCGGTTTCGAAGGGATGGGGGGATTTGGTGGTCGAGGCCGGGGTACCGCCTGGGGAGGTACCACCGGTTTTGCCTCCCAAGGCGAGGACCAGCACGCTCGTATTGAGATCCGCCTAGAGGAAGCCTACCAGGGAGGACAGCGACAAATTCAGCTTGCCGTCCCGGAAAGGAGTGCCCAGGGCCAAATAACCCAAAGTCTTCGAAATCTGACCGTTCGGATTCCGGCAGGTATCCAAGATGGCCAGCAGATTCGCCTAGCTGGCCAAGGCGCTCCCGGTGTCGGTGGCGCGCCGGCAGGTGATCTCTATCTCGAGGTCCGCATCCGACCCCATCCCCACTTCCAGCTCGAGGGCAAGGATGTGCACCTCCACCTCCCAGTCTCCCCCTGGGAAGCCGCGCTAGGAGAAAAGCTCCAGGTGCCCACACTAGGCGGCTCGGTTGCCCTCACCCTCCCGTCGGGCGTTCGCTCCGGCCAGAGACTCCGGCTCAAGGGCCGGGGCCTTCCGGGCAATCCCCCTGGCGATCAGTATGTGATTGTCCAAATCCAGGCTCCTCGGCCGGAGAATGAGGAACAAGCGGAGCTGTACCGAACCATGGCCCGCCAGATGCCTTTCAATCCCCGTAAACACTTGAAGGTCTGAGCCATGGCCAAGCCACCGGACCAGGTAACCGGCATACTCCTCGATGAACGGATCGTGTATACCCTAGGGGAGCTCGGGCGGGCCAGTGGCCTGCCTTCGGAGGCGCTTCTAACCATGGTCCAGGTGGGGATCCTGGAGCCCATGGAGGGCTCCGCTGGGGCCACATGGCGGTTCACCGGACACTCTGTGACTCGCCTCCAGGCTGCGCTGCGGCTGCAGCGGGATCTGGGGGTCAACCCGGAAGGGGCTGCCCTTGTCTTAGACCTATTGGACGAGCTGCGCGACCTGCGTCAAAGGGCCGACTTGCTGGAGCGCCAGCTTTTTGGCTGACGACAACGCGCCTTGTTCCCTTACGACTAAGGGGATGAACGTTTTGCCATGGGGCTTCGGCCCGGTAACGGGCGATCCGCTCCCGGGGACTCCGCCCTTCGGCCCTCCCGGTCACTTCTCAGCCGTTACCGAGCCCGTTACGAGGACTTGCTTGAGGCTCCCCTTCCTATTTACCAGGGCGCGGTCCCTGTTGGGCACTTGAAGAGGCACGGACAGGCCAATGGCAGATGGCAGTGGGGAGGGTCCGCGCAAGGGGCGGGGAGCCGTTAGCAATCCCCCAGGGCGCTTCCAGTCTGTCACGCGTGAGTCAATAGACGATGGCTGGGACAGCCACGACCCTTCCCCTTTACGCCTCTACACCCAGGTAGCTGTCGACGCCACGCGCTCGGCGATCGCTTGGAACCATTCGCCGGACTTGCCCTTCGACCGCTCGGTCAATCCCTATCGGGGCTGTGAGCACGGCTGCATCTACTGTTATGCTCGCCCTACTCACGCCTATTGGGATCTCTCCCCGGGGCTCGACTTTGAAAGCCGAATCATCGCCAAGCCCGACGCCCCCCAACTCCTAGAGGGGGAACTGGCCCACCCTGACTACCGCTGTGCCCCATTAGCTATTGGCACTAATACGGACCCCTACCAGCCCCTGGAAAAGCGGTTCGAGATCACCCGGGGCATTCTGGAGGTCCTCCGCCGTTATCAGCATCCCGTAACCGTTGTCACCAAGTCCGCCCTGGTTGAGCGCGACATCGATATCCTGGCAGACATGGCCTCAGAGGGGCTCGCTGCCGTGAGCCTATCGGTGACCACCTTCGACCAGTCCCTTTCCCGGCTGATGGAGCCCCGGGCCGCCTCACCGAGCCGGCGCCTGACCACAATCCGCACCCTTGCCGAGGCGGGAATCCCTGTGGGCGTTCTGGTAGCCCCCATCATCCCGGTCCTCACCGACAGCGAGATGGAAGCCATCCTGGAAAAAGTGGCCGCCGCAGGGGCAGGCCACGCAGGCTACGCCCTTTTGCGCCTACCCTATGAGGTACAAGGGTTGTTCCGGGAATGGCTAACTACGCATTATCCCTTGACAGCCGATCGCGTCCTAAAACGTCTGGCGGAGACCCGCGAGGGCCAGCTCAATGATCCCCACTTTGGCACTCGCATGAAGGGGACTGGAGCCTATGCGGCGCTGCTCGCCCACCGCTTTGAGATCGCCTGTCGGCGACTGGGCTTTCCAGAGCGCGAACTCGCCCTAGCCACCGATCGATTCACGCCTCCCCCGCCGCCCTCAGGGGCCCAGCTAAACCTACTGTAACCATGTTGGCCGGAAGGGACGCACTCCTGAGCCCCCGGCAGAGAAAAGCCTCAGCGTTCATAGAGACCAACCAATCTTGCCTCATCTAGGACATGCCGGCGCGCAGCCTGCTCCATCTCCGGCACCGACGCCCCTTCGGGCACTTCCAGCGTGGGGACCCCTAAAGCGAGGATTCGGAAGTGATAGTGATGCGTCCCGTGACCGGGAGGGGGGCACGGTCCCCCCCAGGCTCGGCGGCCAAAGTCATTGGTGCCTTCTTGGTAGTACCGACTGGGAGAATGGGGACTGGAATGCCCCGCCTCCAGGTAGGCAACCTCGGCGGGGATATTATAAGCTCCCCAATGCGCGAATGTCCCGCCGGGGGCATCGGGATCGTCGCAGATGACCGCAAAGCTGTGCGTTCCGTTGGGAGCCCCCTCCCATTGCAAGGGAGGAGATTGGTTACTGCCGTCGCAGGTATATTCCTTGGGAATCGGCTCGCCCTCAGCGAAGGCGTAACTACTCAGCTGCATGGCCATAGCAAAGCCTCCCTCCTTATCTGGAGCATCTGGAGACCCACGTCTAGATCAAACCTTCCCAGGCATTCAAGGCGTTTAAGTGCGGTAGGACTCCCGTTCATCAAGCTCGTACTAGGTGGGCTCGGATTGATTGTTTTGCCCCATCAGCAACCGCCTGGTAAGCTCGGGCGACCCGATCTGCTGGAAACGACCCTAGCTCGATTCCACGTTCACGGCCTGCCTGGGTAATGTCAATGGTCTTTTGAAGAACGGCCCTTTATAACTGAGCTGGAGGCATGGGTCGCCCCCTTCCTTTCAGGAGCCTGAAGCGGGTGGAAGGATCTAAAGGATAGATATCTTCACTCAGAGGAGGCCGGATTGGTGGACCAACTGATTCAGGGCGATGCCCTGCTTGTTGTCGATGTCCAGAAGGATTTCTGTCCTGGCGGGGCCCTGGCTGTGCCCGAAGGCGATGCAGTGGTCCCCGTGCTCAATCGCTGGATCGAGGCAGCTCGCGATGCTGGGATACCGGTCTATGCATCCCGAGATTGGCATCCCGACAATCACATAAGCTTCGAGGAGCGGGGTGGTCCCTGGCCCCCTCATTGCATCCAAGGCACGGAAGGCGCTTCCTTCCATCCCGATCTGGCCCTTCCCGAGCAAACTTCCCTTATTAGCAAAGGCACCGACCCGGACCGGGAGCAGTATTCCGCCTTTGATGGGACCGGGCTAGGCGAACGGATGCGCGAAGACGGAGTGAAGCGGGTCTGGATAGGCGGGCTAGCCCAAGAGGTTTGTGTGCGTGCCAGCGTTCTGGATGCCCTCAGGGAGGGCTTTGAGGTCCACCTCCTGTGCCCTGGAACCCGGCCCGTCGATGCGCATCCCGGCGACGGCGAACGAGCCCTGGAAGAGATGAAAGAGGCAGGGGCCATCCTCGAGGCCGAAGCGGAGCCGATTCGATGACGGCCGCCATCCCCTGGATGGACGAAGCCAATGCGGCTCTCCTGACCGATCTGTACGAGCTCACCATGATGCAGGCCTATTTCCGGGAGGGCCTATTTGAGCCGGCGACATTTGATCTGTTCTTCCGCAAGCTTCCGGAGAATCGGAACTATTTAGTAGCAGCCGGCCTGGAAACCGCCCTCGCCTATCTGGAAAGGCTTCGATTTTCCGAGCAATCTCTGGCTTATCTGGACTCGCTGGGGCTTTTCGCTTCGGATTTCCTGGACTATTTGCGGGATTTCCGCTTCACCGGCGAGGTACGGGCCGTACCGGAGGGGCTTCCCGTATTCGCCAATGAGCCTGTGCTCGAGGTGATCGCTCCCCTGCCGGAAGCCCAATTAGTGGAAACCTTCCTGCTCAACCAGCTCCATTTCCAGACCCTGATGGCCTCCAAGGCAAGCCGTGTCGTTGATGCAGCAGGGGGACGCAAGCTCATGGATTTCGGGGCCCGGCGGATGCATGGAACCGAGGCCAGCCTCCAAGCCGCCCGAGCCTTCTATTTGAGCGGCATGGATGCCACTTCCAACGTTCGGGCCGGGCAAGCCTACGGTATCCCCGTTGCCGGAACCATGGCCCATAGCTACATCGAGGCCCACTCACAGGAGCGCGCCGCTTTCGAGGCATTCGCAACCATTTATCCGGAAACAATCCTCTTAGTAGACACCTACGACACACTGCGAGGTGTGGAACGGGTGGTAGCAATGGCTCAGGACTGGGGACAACGTTTCCGCATCCAAGGAATCCGGCTGGATTCGGGGGAGCTAGGGGACCTAGCGAAGCGCAGCCGACAAATCCTGGACCAAGCCGGTCTAACAGGAACAGAAATCTTCGCAAGTGGAAGTCTGGACGAGTACGCTATTAGCGACCTGCTAGCGCAAGGAACGCCCATCGATGGCTTCGGGGTAGGAACCCACCTTGGCGTCTCCGAGGACAGCCCCTATCTGGACAGCGCTTATAAGCTTGTAGAATATGCTGGCGAGCCACGCATGAAGCTATCCACTCGCAAGGTCACGCTTCCGGGACGCAAGCAAATCGTTCGCTTCTCGGCGGAGGATGGCACCTATCGCGGGGATCTCATCCAAAGGGAAGACGAGCCAATCGGCACGGGAGAGGCCCTACTCATCCCCGTCATGGAAGCGGGCAACCCGCTCCCTGAGGCCTCTTCTACACTCACCGAAGCGAGGGAGCGTAGCCAAAGGGCCCGGGAATGTTTGCCTCCGGCCATTCGGAGCCTAAGACCGGCGCCTTCCCCCTACCCCGTCTCAGTTAGCGAAGCCCTCCAGCGCTCCGCTGAACAACTTAGACAATCTTTGGAGGCCTAGGCAGGTCGGATCGGGGCAGCAGCTCACTGGGGGCGAGCGTCTTCCCTTCGGACCCAACGGGTGAAGCTGGCTTCTTTGATGCGGTTGTGCTGACCCTCTTCCTGGGGAGACTGCCAGATCACATAGTAATCCTCGCCTTCCCGCTGGATTGCCACAACCTCCCGGCCCTTCTTGGATCGATCCTTGGGTTGCCAGAGCTGACCCACAGCATAGCCTTCAGGGGTCGTTTCCTCGACCGGCCCTTGTCCGGTCGGGGTCTCGCTCTCCCCTTTCTCCTCGGTCCTACCTAGGCGGCGATAGGTCCCCCAGATCAGAGAAACGGCCCGCCTCCCCGCATCACGAGCCAAGATACAGCCTTCGCGCAGAATGGTCTGGAATCGCTCTTGCATGTCCTTAATCCTTGTTTGGCATGGGGCTCTCCGGTCCATCCACCAAGGGAGTTTCCCCTTCCTGAGACAAAGATAACCCTCTAAGGATCCCTAGACGAGGAGACGGAAGCGGTCGGCCAACCTTTTGTTGTTGCTGGCTAGAAGCGTCCTGCAAGGCCCCTCCATCCCCTTGGGCGTTGTCTCTGGGCAGGCCAGTCAGAAGGAGTGTCCGGGTCGCCGTCGTGATTCCTCAAGGAAGGGCGGATCCCAACGCATTGGACGAAGGGGCATCGCCGATCCATTTCGCCTCCTGCTAGAGTAGATCCGAAGAAGCGAGCGGCTGGTGGGCATTTCGAACAGCCTCCGTACCCGGAGGCACTTGCGATACTTGGGAGGTGCCTAGTGCGATTTTCCCCTTTTTTCCTGCTGGCCTTCCTGTTTCTAGCGATTTTTCTAGTGGCTCTTCTCCAGGTGGGGATTGTCACAGTAGCCGTGGAGAAACTGGGGCTTTCCACAGAAGCGGTAATACTTCTGCTCTTCGGCTCACTTCTGGGAAGCGCGGTCAATCTGCCCTTATTCACCATGGAAGCAACACCTCCACCATCCATTCAACGGCACCCCCTATACCAGCTGGGCCTACTCCGTCCCGCCCAACCCTTTACAGGGCAGACCGTGGTAGCCATCAACCTCGGCGGGGGTGTGATTCCCCTTAGTTTTGCCACTTACCTTTGGGCCCACCACGCCCTTGCCTTTCCTTTGGTGCTCACCTCAGTGGCCATTGTGGCGATCATTAGCTATTTTGCTAGTCAGCCGGTACCTGGGGTAGGTGTCGCGATGCCCCTATTTGTCGGGCCTTTTGCGGCGGCGATCACCGCCCTTCTCCTGGGGGGTGAACAAAGCGCTCCCCTCGCCTACATCTGCGGGACTTTCGGCGTGGTGGTGGGGGCCGATTTGCTTCACATGGGGGATATTCGCCGAATGGGAGCTCCCCAGGCCGCCATTGGCGGAGCAGGAACTTTCGATGGCATTTACGTCACCGGCATCATTGCAGTGCTATTAGCCTAACCTAAGCCAGAGGAGGAAAGAGTGCGGGGGGTCTTTCTCGATGCCGAAACGGTGGATCGGGGGGATCTGGATTGGACCCGATTGGAAGCCACTGCGTCTTGGACCTACTACCCTCACAGCACTTCTGAAGAGGTCCCTGAGCGGATTAGGGGAGCCGAAGTGGTCATTGCCAACAAGGCAAACCTAGACGAAACCACCCTGGAGCAGGCCGAGACAATGCGCCTCCTTGCTGTAGCTGCTACGGGGATCAATAATGTGGCCCTCGGAGCCGCTCGTAGGCGGGGCATAGCAGTAACCAATGTCCCCGGCTACGCCACACCCGCTGTAACTCAGCATGTCTTTGGCCTCTTACTAACCCTCGTGACCCACATCCCGGAATACCATGCAGCTGTCCAATCAGGGCGGTGGAGCACCAGCCGCCATTTCTGCCTCCTGGACTTCCCTGTACAAGAGTTGGCAGGATTGACCCTGGGGATCGCTGGCTACGGGGCACTAGGGAGTCAAGTGGCTCGGATAGCCGAGGCCTTCGGCATGACGGTAAAAATCGCCCAGCTACCGGGTCGTCCTGGGCGCCCAGAGCGGACGCCTCTCCCTGAGCTCCTACCTCAAGTGGATGCCCTTTCCCTCCACTGTCCCCTGAGTGAGGAAACGCGGGGCCTGATCGGCGAAAAAGAGCTGGCCCAAATGCCCCGGGAAGGCCTACTCATCAATACGGCTCGTGGTGCCCTTGTGGACGAGGCCGCACTGGCAAGCGCCCTTCGGAGAGGGGAGCTTGGTG
>CAYVMM010000041.1:0-5906 GCA_964452535.1 uncultured Gammaproteobacteria bacterium
TCGTCGGGGCCACCGCCGTGCATCGCCCCTGCATTCGGGGATCCCGGCCGGCAGCCGTTAGGGCCTCCACCAGGGCCTGCTCGGCCAAATCAGAGCAATGGATTGCGACCTCGATCCCCTTTTTAGCTGCGCACCAAGTCGCCAGTGTGAGACCTTCCCAAACAATGACCTCTCCCCTTACCCCAGCCTGGGGAGCGAAAATCACCTCGAGACCTTCCCGATCCAGCCCGCTATTGGCCGTTTCCTCTGGGACAAAACCGGCCCATTCAGCGAGGGCGAAGCAACGAGCAAGACGGGGAGTAAGCCAAGGTGCAGAAGCGAAGGTAGGAGAATGGATTCGGGCCCGTCCGCCTTGGCCTGCGCTCATGGCCGCTCCCTAGCCGGGCCGAAGCTGAAAAGCGATCTGCCCCACCAAACCGGCATAAAGGCCAGCCACCACATCATCCATCAAGATGCCCCAACCGCCAGGGATGTGGGCCTCTAGCCAGCCGATAGGGAATGGTTTGAGAATATCAAAGGCCCGAAAGGCAATAAAGACGAGTGCCACCGGGAGTCCAACAGGTGGGAGCGCTGTCAGGGCTACCAGCATACCCACAACCTCGTCCCACACAACCACAGCCGGGTCAGGATCATCATGAGCTCGCCGACCGGCATCGCAGATTCGAGCATGCAAGGGGAGCGTCGTAAGAATCAGAGCAGCATAGGCAGGCCAGGACACCAGCGCCGCCAAGAAGGCGTGCAAGGGTAGGGCAAGAAGGCTCCCCAAGGTACCGGGAGCAATGGGAGCCCGTCCGAGCCCCAGCCCCTCAGCCAACTGGACCAGAAGGCTCAAGACCTTTCTCGAGACGGGGAAAAGTGATCGTACCCCCCCCTCAGCCGGCGGCCCTCAGCAGCAAAGACCTCACCAGCTCGCTCTCGCACAACCCGACCGATGGGAGTACAACGGGTATCGGTCTGGTACTGCAAGCGGTGCAGGGCCTCAATGCCCTCGGGAGCAACGGCGAAGGCTAGCTCGAAATCCTCGCCACCACTCAGGGCGTAATCCAAGAGCTCAACCCCGCTCGCCCATCCCCATTCCCCCAGAGCCGCGGAGAGGGGAATCGCCCGAGGCTCCAGCTTAATCCCAACGCCACTAGCCGTGGCGATCCGTCCGAGATCGGTCACTAGGCCGTCGCTGACGTCGATGGCTGCCGAAGCCAGCTCCGACAAGGCCTGGCCGAAGGCCAGGGGCGGCCGAGGTTGTCGGTGACGTTCCACCAGCTGATCGTAGGCGCCCAGCCATTCTGTTGGTGGGTCGGCAAGAAGGGCCAAGCCCGCCGCCGAGTCCCCCAAAGTTCCGGTGACATAGATCCAATCCCCAGGCTGGGCCCCGGAACGGAGGAGGGCCTTTCCTCGTTCCACTCGTCCGAGCAAGGTGAGGGAAAGGGCCAAAGGTCCGGGGGTGGCACTCGTGTCACCGCCTACCAGGGCAACTCCCCAGTGCGAAAAGGCAGCATGCAGACCGGTGGCCAGCGCTTCAGTCCGGCCTCGAGACATGTCCGGAGGGAGGAAGGCAGCCAGGAGGGCGTGACGAGGCTCTGCACCCATGGCTGCTAGATCGGAGATATTGACGGCTACGCTCTTCCAGGCAAAAGCCTCGGGATCGCAGCCAGGAAGGGCATGGATACCCTCAGTCAAGGTATCCACAGTAGCAGCCCAGTCCTTATCCCCTTCCCCCGCGAGGATGGCGGCGTCGTCCCCGATTCCCACACGGAGCGTGTCGATGGGACACCCCCGCGAGAAGAGGGCCTGGATCAAGGACCACTCCCCCACCTGGCCAATCGGATCTTGATCACCCATCGCCATCGGCAGAAGGTTCGGGGCTCCATTCGGGACGTTCCCGGGTCAGGCGATCGAGCACAGCGTTAACAAAGCGATAACCCTGCTCGGTACCGAATGCCTTGGCCAGTTCCACTGCCTCATCAATTACCACGCGATAGGGGGTGTCGGGACGCTCGAGGAGCTCGCCAATCGCGACCCGTAGGATCGCCAGCTCGACACCCGTCAACTGAGTGATGCGGCGAGGCTGAATAGCAGGGAGTAGGAGGGTGTCAATCTCCTCCTGCCGGTCAATGGTCTTGCGCAGGAGCTCCTGGAAGAAGGCGTGTTCCACCCCTTCCAGATAGCCTGCCTCTAACAGCTGCCGATCCAGCTCACGAGGAGCAGAGGGGTTGTAGTGCCACTGATAGAGGGCCTGAACCAGGGCCTGCCGGGCACGATGTCTCGGATGCATGACACACCCCAGCGGATTAGGGCTCAAGCTGGCGAAGGACACGAACCATCTCCAGAGCGGCCAAGGCCGCATCGGCGCCCTTGTTGCCCGCCTTGGTACCGGCGCGCTCGACAGCTTGCTCCAGATTATCGGTAGTTAGGAGCCCATAACCGAGGGGGACCCCGGTCTCCATCTGGACCTGGGCCAGGCCCTTGCTCGCCTCGCCAGCGACATAATCGAAATGGGGAGTCGCGCCCCGGATCACAGCCCCTAGGGCAATCACCCCGTCGAAGTTACCCCCGGCGGCGAGCTTTCGAACAGCGAGAGGAAGCTCGAAAGAGCCCGGCACGCGCACTAGAGTCATATCCTCCGCCGAAGCTCCGTGACGGACAAGCATATCCTCAGCGCCGCTTATCATCGGATCGACTAATAGGCTATTGAAACGGCTAGCCACCAGGGCAAAACGCAGCGAGTGGGCATCCAGATCCCCTTCAATGGTCCTCATCGCGCTCTCTTCGCTCAGTTGCTTGGGGAGTCACAGCCTCAGCTCGTTCTTCTGCAGGTCGGATATCCACGGGCTCACCCTCCGGTGGCAGGAGATGTCCCAGCTTATCGCGCTTAGCTGCTAGATAGCGCTCATTAGTGGAATGACTAGCACCGATCAAGGGGATTCGCGCCACGACCTCCAGGCCATAACCTCGAAGGCCGATGATTTTTCTGGGATTGTTGGTCATCAGACGGAGCTTTCGAACGCCAAGCTGACGAAGGATCTGGGCTCCTACCCCATAATTGCGCAGATCGGGCTTATAGCCGAGCTCCGTATTGGCCTCCACCGTATCCCGACCGTGATCCTGGAGATTATAGGCCCTTAGCTTATCGATTAGACCAATGCCGCGCCCCTCTTGGCGCAGGTAAACGAGCACCCCCCGCCCCTCTTCGGCGATCTGCTCCATAGCCGCATGGAGCTGCGACTGGCAGTCGCAACGCCGACTACCGAAGATATCCCCGGTGATGCACTCCGAGTGCATGCGGGTCAGCACCGGCTCGCCGTCGTCGATATTTCCCAGGATTAGGGCCAAATGCTCACGCTCATCCACATCCGATTCAAAGGCCACAACGCGGAACTCACCAAGATCCGTGGGCAATCGGCTGGCAACCGCCTTATGGACCAGGCATTCGGTTTCCATGCGGTATTGCACCAGATCCGCAATAGTACCCATCTTAAGGCCATGCCTGGCCGCGAAGGCTTCCAGATCCGGCTGCCGAGCCATACTCCCATCGTCGTTCATGATTTCGCAGATTACGCCAGCTGGCTTAAGACCGGCAAGACGAGCCAGGTCCACCGAAGCCTCGGTATGGCCAGTACGGGTCAATACACCCCCTTCAACAGCCCGAAGGGGGAAGACATGGCCGGGCTGGACCAAGTCTTCGGATCGGGCTTCTTCATGGATAGCGGTACGAATGGTATGGGCCCGATCGGCTGCGGAGATACCAGTGGTCACCCCTTCAGCCGCTTCGATGGAAACGGTGAAATGGGTAGCATACTTGGCATCCCGATTGCGAACCATGAGCGGGAGCTCCAGGCGATCCGTCTGCTCCGGGGTTAGGGCCAAGCAAACCAGCCCCCGGCCGTACTTTGCCATGAAGTTGATTTGCTCAGGGGTAGCGAATTCAGCGGCAAGAACGAGGTCGCCTTCATTCTCGCGATCCTCGTCATCCATGAGGATCACCTGACGACCATTGCGCAGCTCCTCGAGGACTTCAGGGATGGGACTGAGGGTCATAGTGTGTTTCGTTGACGAGCTCGAAGGACGCGGGACACAAGCTAAGGCAATCCCCACTGGATGGCATTTGCTCCGATTCAGCGATTACCGCAGTACGCTGCTCGGGGGGAAATCAGCAGCCTTCAAGGATTGGGCGTCGAAAATCCCCGCCTTGTTCCAACTGCCGAGAACTCCTGATTTCCTAGGAGCCGTTCCAAATAGCGGGCTAGCAGGTCCACTTCCACGTTGAGCCGATCCCCAACTTGTCGATCGGCGAGGTTCGTATGGGCTAGCGTATAAGGGACCAGATTGGCCTCAAACCGACACCCCGCCACTGTATTAACGGTCAAGCTAACGCCGTCGAGGGCGACAGCCCCCTTTTCTGCCACATAACGGCAAAGGGCCTCGGGAAGCTCTAGAACGAAGCGCTCGCTACGAGCCTCTGTCATCCGCTGCCGTAGAACAGCGACCCCATCCACATGCCCGGTGACGAAGTGCCCCCCGATCCGGCTGGTCGACAGGAGGGCTTTTTCTAAATTTACCCGACTGCCCAGACCCAGGTCCCGGAATGCCGTACGGCTCCAGGTCTCTGCGGAAAGATCAACAGTGAATCCTTCGGCATTCCTCGCTGCAACCGTCAGGCAAGGCCCGGAGACCGCCACACTATCACCGGGATGGAGGTCCGTAAGATCCAACGGCCCCGTCTCCAGTGAGAGCCGCCAATCACCACCGGTCGCTTCCAGAGCCCGCACACATCCTACCGCTTGGATGATCCCTGTAAACATACTAAAAAGGGCAGAAATGTTAATGGGAACCCAAATCAGGCTACCGGAACCGGCCCGGTAACGGCTAAGGAGCGACTGAGGGGGTACCCGAAGGGCGGGTTCGTCCCCTTAATAATGGGATAGCAATCCCCTGGAAAGCTACCCACTAGACCTTGAGAGTAGCCTCAGGCTGGGCAGTTACCCGAAGATCGGGGCCAATCGCCCGGCGCTCCAGGACCTCCAGTTCCATACGCCCTTCCAAGGCCTCAAGGGGAAGGCCAGCGACCATCGGCCAGGCCTTCTCTCCCAGGAAATGGGGGGCCTGATAAGCAATCAGCCGATCCACCCAGCCGCCGCCCAGGGCCGTTCCTGCTAGGGTCGCCCCACACTCCATCAGGACCGAGTTGATGGCGCGATCCCCCAGTTCACTCCATATCGCTTCCAAGTCGAGGCCCTCTTGCTGCACAGAGGGAAGAGGGATTACCTCGGCCCCGGCGCCCTCTAAGGCCCGGCGCCGTCTTGCGGGTGGTGTCGGTCCGGTAAAAACAAGACAGGGACCGGGCCCCCTTATCACCCGAGCATCCGGAGCAATGCGTAAGGTACTGTCGAGAACGATGCGCAGGGAATGCGCGCCCCCTTCCGGAAGCCGGGTAGTTAATGCAGGATCATCGGCTAGGACCGTCCCACTTCCCGTCAGGATGGCTGCGTGACGATGGCGCAGACGGTGGACATCGGCGCGGGCAGCTTCCGAGGTGACCCAACGGGTTACCCCAGTCTGAGCCGCGATGCGTCCGTCCAGGCTGGTGGCGAGCTTGAGGGTAACCCAAGGCCTTCCCGTCCGGGAACGCTTGAAGAACCCAGCGTTGAGGGCCTGGGCCTCATCCTCCAGAACTCCCAACCTGACCGTCACACCCGCCTCCTCTAGGCGTGCAATTCCCCTCCCCCGGACGCGGGGATCGGGATCAGTCGTCGCCGTTACAACTCGTGCAACTCCGGCAGCAATCAATCGATTGACACAAGGCGGGGTACGGCCAGTATGGCTGCAAGGCTCCAGCGTCAGGAAGACCCAGGATCCAGCAGCAGCGGGGCCGGCCCGCCCCGACTGGTGCTCACGCTGCGGGGGACCAC
>CAYVMM010000041.1:5916-10275 GCA_964452535.1 uncultured Gammaproteobacteria bacterium
AGTGCCGCTACCTCGGCATGGGGCGCCCCAGCGCGAGCGTGAACCCCCTCTCCCACCACTTGGCCCTCGCGGACCAAGACACAGCCCACAGCCGGATTAGGATCAGTCCAACCGAGTCCGCGCTGTGCCAGGACAAGGGCCCGGCGCATAAAGGATCGGTCACTGCTGTCATTCGGTGTCACGGTAGAGACGATCTAATTCCGCCCGGAAGGCATTCACATCCTCGAAGCGGCGATAGACGGAAGCGAAACGCACATAGGCCACTTCATCCAGATCCCACAGGGCCTCCATCACCCATTCCCCAATTTCGCGGGAAAAGATTTCCTTCTCACCGGATTGCACAAGACGCTGTTCAATGTTGCGGACTACCTGCTCCACTGTCTCCGAAGCGACAGGGCGCTTCTCCAGGGCCCGCTGGAGGCCGGTGAAGAGCTTTTCCTCGCTAAAAGCCTCGCGGCGATCATCCCCTTTGATTACTTGAGGCATGCGCAACTCGGCGCGTTCGAAGGTAGTAAAGCGCGCACCGCAGGCTTGGCAGACTCGACGCCGGCGGACCGCTCCGCCGGCCTCGGCCAAGCGGGAATCCTGGACCCGGGTTTCCTCACCGAGACAGAAGGGACAATGCACGGGAGGTTCCTGGTCCCAATCTCACCCACATTGGCCGACGGCTAGAAGGCATAAACGGGAAAGCGACGGGTGAGATCCTGGACCTGCTTTCGGACCTGCTCCACCTTCTCCTCGGACTCGGGGTGATCCAGGAGCTCCGTAACCCAGCTCGCCACCTGCTCCGCTTCGGTGTCTCCAAAGCCACGGGCCGTGACGGCCGGCGTGCCGATGCGGATGCCGCTGGTCACGAAGGGCGACTCCCGATCAAAGGGAACCCCATTCTTATTAACGGTAATATGGGCTTTGCCCAGGAGCGCCTCAGCATCTTTGCCAGTAAGCCCCTTTTCCGAGAGGTTCACCAGGAACAAGTGGTTATCCGTGCCCCCGGAAACGATCCGATAGCCTCGCTCGGCCAGCGTCTGGGCCATGATCCCGGCAGAGCGAACCACCTGCTTTTGATCCCGCCGGAAGGGTTCTTCTAGGTTCTCCTTGAAGCCCACCGCCTTGGCCGCAATAACATGCATCAACGGCCCACCTTGGAGACCTGGAAAGATAAGCGAGTTCACCTTCTTGGCCAGATCGGCATCATTGGTCAAAACCAGCCCGCCCCGCGGCCCTCGCAGGGTCTTATGGGTCGTCGAGGTGGTGAAGTGGGCATAGGGAACGGGGCTCGGATGGCTCCCCGCGGCCACTAGCCCGGCGATGTGGGCCATGTCAACCATGAGCCACGCCCCCACCTCGTCGGCAATCTCTCGGAAACGGGCAAAGTCAATGATCCGCGAATAGGCGCTCGCTCCGGCAATGATCAGGCGAGGACGATGGGCCTTAGCCTGCTCGAGGGCATGATCATAGTCAATCCGCTCGGTGCCTCGATCGACGCCGTAGGAAACCACATGGAACAGCTTACCCGAGAGATTGACCTTCGCACCATGGGTTAGGTGCCCACCGTGGGCGAGATCCATGCCCATGATGGTGTCACCAGGGGAAAGGACCGAGAAGTATACCGCCTGATTGGCCTGAGACCCCGAATGGGCCTGGACGTTAGCGAATTCGGCCCCAAAAAGCTGCTTGGCCCGATCAATGGCGAGCTGCTCTACCACATCCACATATTCGCAACCGCCGTAATAGCGCCGTTGCGGATAGCCCTCGGCGTACTTGTTCGTCAGTTTGGAGCCCTGGGCCTCCAAGATCCGTGGGGAGACAAGATTCTCAGAGGCAATCAGCTCGATGTGCTCTTCCTGGCGACGCCCCTCGTTGGCCATGGCTTCGGCCAGCTCCGGATCAAAATCGGCAATGGTCTCGGTATTCTCGTACATGGGCTGCTCTTGGTTAGGAATAACGATCGATCCCGGTCTCAGCAGGAACCGCCTCAGCCCTCGATGGCCTCGACTTTTTCAACCCGGCGTTGGTGGCGCCCGCCTTCGAACTCCGCCTCGATCCAAACATCGAAGATGCTCTTAGCCAAGCCCGGACCGATTACCCGTCCGCCCATAGCTAGGACATTGGCATCATTGTGCTGCCGTGACATTCGGGCGTCGAATTCATTGTGGCAGGGGGCCGCCCGGATACCCCGGTATCGGTTCGCCGACATGCTAATGCCAAGGCCCGTGCCACACATCAGAACAGCCCGGTCGGCCTCACCATCCCGTATCTTTTGCACCGCTAAAGTGGCGAAATCGGGGTAGTCAACGCTGGCATTCTCATGCGTGCCCAAATCCTCCACCGGGTATCCTTGCTGCCGGATATGCTCGAAAACCTCCCGACGCAGCTCAGTGGCCCCGTGATCGGAAGCCATAACAATGCGCATAGCCATCTCCCATTCAGGTCCCTACGCACCCATTCGGCGCGGCTTGCTGCAACTGGTAAACTTATTAAAGTACGGAAAATGCCCCTTGGATTCAACCGCACCTATGGATGCCATCCAACTCCTTGCTGCCGCCACAAGCCTCGAGGCCCGCTTCCGAGGCCGCCGCCTGCAGGCCATTACAGGAACGGATGCGGCTCCCGAGCTTCACTTCGGCGAAGCACTTTCCCTGTGCCTTTCCCTAACAGGCCCGTTTCGGGGCCTCTTTCCCCTGAAGGAAAGCCTCCAGGAAGGCGGAGAGGCGTTTGCCCCCTATCTCCATCAGCGTCTCGTCGGTTTTCATTTGGAGGCCATCGAGCGGCCCTGGCCGGACCGGGTCCTAATCTTGCGCTTCGCTCGCAGACGGCTAACTGGGCGCTACGACCGACGCGCCCTGGTGTCGGAATTCCTGGGCCATCGCTGCAATGCGGCCCTCCTCACCGAAGAGGGGCGAGTCGATCGCCCTCTTTATCGCCCTGCCCTCACCGACCGAGACGCTCGCTTCTTCCCCGGGCTAGCCTATACTCCCCCGACGCGCCCCCTTCGCTCCTCTAGGCCAGAATGGAACCTACTCGAAGGGGCGCCCCCTCAGGACTTCGATCTCACCGGAACCGGTGAGGGAATCGCCCAGCGGGTAGCTCCCGTCCCTCCCTGCCTAGCGAAAGCGCTAGGGGAGCTAGAACCCTCCCAAAGATGGGACCTTTTAGTGCAGGCAGCGCAAGCACTGACTCGGCCTAGTCCACAGTGGTACCTTCACGAGGAGTCGGGCCAACGCTTCCTCTACCCCTTCGCGCTACCCAATTGGCCAACCGCCGTACCGGCCGGTCCTTTGGAAGAAGCTTGGCCCAATTACTTGGAGACCGCTCTCCATATCCGTCACGCCGAGCGCCGCCGACAGAAGCTGGAGGGCCGCTTGCGCCGACTACGCAAGCGACTAGAAGAACGCTCGCTCAAGGTTGCCGCTGACGAGGAGCGTCATGCTCACCCCGAGAGCTATCGCCGTTACGGTCAGGCGCTGGCTAGCCTCGGCAGCGGCATAGCCCGAAGCGACCGGGTTACTGCTACCGATTATCTGGCCACACCACCAGCTGCCATCACCGTCCCTGTCCAACCCGGGCGTTCCTTCCAGGAGGAAGCCAAACGCTATTTTCACAGGGCCCGCAAGGCTGAGCGGGGACAAGAGCTAGCAGCCCGGCGGCGATTTGAAACCGAAGCGGACCTTGCTGAAGTGGCCCAGTTGGAGAGGGATCTCGCGGAGGCTGATGAGATCACGCAAGAGGCCATCGCCGATCGCCTTGACCAGCTGGAGACCACACCGGCAGAACAGCGGCATGGCACCCGCAAGCAGCAACCTGAGGGGCCAACACCGCCCAAGGCATATAAGATCAATGGCCATACTATCTTGGTGGGGACTAGTCGCGCTAGCAATGATTGGCTCACCTTTCGCCGAGCCCGCCCCTGGGATCTCTGGCTCCATGTCCAAGGTCTGCCTGGTGCCCATGTAGTGATCCCGCGTGATCGAAAGGACCCATTGCCCGACGCCGAGACCCTCGACTTCGCAGCCTCCCTAGCTGTGAGCCATAGTCCCAAGGCCGATCACCAAGCGGAGGTGGACTGGACCGAGGTAAAATATGTCCGCCGTCACCCAAACGGTAGGCCCGGGCAGGCCCTCTACACCCATTTCAAGACCCGCCGGGCCGAGGCTTTATCCGAGACCTTGGGGGCGGAGCCCAGCTCATGAGTCGTTCCCCTCTGGTCCTCGCCTCCACTTCACCTTACCGCGCCAACCTCCTGCGCCGTCTAGGGTGCCTTTCCAGACAGCCGATCCGAGTATCGATGAATCCCCGCTAAGTAAGACCGAAGAACCGGGCACCTGGGCCATCCGGCTGGCCGGGGCCAAGGCCTGGACC
>CAYVMM010000042.1:0-9940 GCA_964452535.1 uncultured Gammaproteobacteria bacterium
GGAAGCTGCCTTGGGCGCGTGAAAGGGGGACGCGGTCCTGAGGACGATTCGGGCCAGCCAGGCTCGGCTCCACAGAGCCTAGATCGAGCTCCACTATGTCGTTGAAGGTTGGCTCCGGCTGCTCCGGGGTCCAGAAGAGGCCCTGGGCTCGTAGGTAGGTCTCGCAAAGTCGGATACGGTCCTCCGAGCGACCGGTTTCGCGGAGGTAGTCTAGGGCTTGGGCATCCACGGGGAAATAGCCGACAGTTGCGCCGTATTCGGGGGCCATGTTGGCGAGAGTGGCCCGATCCGCTAGCGGTAGCTGCTCGATGGCCGGACCGAAGAACTCGACAAACTTGCCGACAACTCCGTGGTGGCGCAATAGCTCGGTGAGGGTCAGGACCAGGTCGGTGGCGGTGGTCCCTTCGGCCAGCTGGCCACTTAGGCGAACGCCGACCACTTCTGGGATAAGCATGGAGATGGGCTGGCCCAGCATAGCGGCCTCTGCCTCAATGCCACCCACCCCCCAGCCTAAGACTCCCAGGCCATTGATCATGGTGGTATGGCTGTCCGTTCCCACCAGGGTATCCGGATAGATTTGAGGGATGTCCTCATTTTCTTCGGTAAAGACCACCCGAGCTAGATATTCCAGGTTGACCTGGTGAACGATGCCCGACTCAGCTGGGACCACCTGGAAATTGTCAAGCGTCCTCTGACCCCATCGAAGGAAGGCGTAGCGCTCCCGATTGCGCTCGTATTCGCGCTCAGTGTTGGTTGCCCAAGCCGTTTGGGATCCGTAGGCGTCTACCTGGACTGAATGATCGATGACCAGCTCCGCCGGGACCCGGGGATTGATATGCGAAGGTACGCCTCCAAGCTCAGCTATGGCGTCGCGCATGGCCGCCAAATCCACGATGGCGGGGACACCAGTGAAGTCTTGGAGCAGGACCCGAGCCGGGGTGAACCCGATCTCGCCCCTGCCGGCCACTTCAGGATGCCATTCGGCTAGAGGGGCGATTTCCTCGGCTCGAATCCGCTCTCCGTCTTCGTTGCGCAGGAGGTTTTCCAGCAGAATGCGCAGAGTGACGGGCGTTCGGGAAAGATTTGCCTTGAGGCGATTAAGGTTAAAGAAGGTGTATGGCTGCTCATCCACGATGAGGGTGTCACGGGTCCCAAAGCTGTCCAGGCTAGCCATAGGGGGGTCTCACTGTTGGTCAAAGTCTTCGCGCTGCCCTACCAGGGCGATGAAAAGGGGTTTTCATCGCCCTGGTCGAAGCGGAGCCGGCCGGCTCCGCTTGTCTAGAAAAACAGGCAACCGGTTGCTTTTCCTAGTTTCCCAGGAAAAGGCTTTTCCCCTTTTCACCGCTTTCAGCGGTGAAAGCCGGCCGTTGAAAAGGGTTTTCAACGGCCGGCTAGGAGGGCGTGATGATGTGGCTGGGTGCCGAGCCAGCGAGATCATTCATCATGGCCGAAATCCGCTGCGCTGTAGCTGAGGGATCGGGCAATTCGGCCCCCTGGGCCAAACGGGCTTGATCCAGGAGCAGCCAAGCCCATTCGGCCAGGCGACGGTCAGATGGGTCTGTGGCATGGAGATTCTTCATCTGCTGGATTAGGGGATGATCGGGATTGAGCTCAAGCACGGGTCGGCTCTCGGGGACGGCTTGATTAGCCGCCTTGAGAAGGCGCTCCATGTGCTCACCAAGGGCATTCTCGGTTGCCACGATGCAGCTCGGGCTCTGTGTCAGGCGTTGGGAGACCCGAACGTCGGAGACGGCCTCGCCAAGGCGCTCCCGCAGGGTCCCAAGGAGGGCTTCATAGCCTGCCGGGGTCTTCTCCGGCTCGGTGGTCTCCGATTCGGATCCTTCTAGTCCGTCTAGGTCGAGCTCCCCATGGGCCACACTAGTGAGGGGGATCCCCTCGTACTCAGTGAGGTGAAGCACCACCCACTCATCCACCGGATCGGTGAGCAGGAGCACCTCTACCCCTTTCTGCTCAAAGACCTCCAGCTGAGGGCTCTGCCGTAGGGTTTCTAGATTGTCCCCGGTAAGGTAATAGATGGCCTTTTGTCCCTCCCGCATAGCGGCCTTGCAGTTGGCTAGGGAGAACCACGCATCGGGACGGCGGGAGGTCCGGAAGCGCAAGAGCTCAGCGATCTCGTCCCGGTTACTCGGGTCTTCTGGGATGCCTTCTTTGAGTACGGCACCAAAGTTTTCCCAGAACCGCTGGTACCGGTCGGGCTCGTTGCTCGCCATTTCGGACAGTCGCTTTAGGACCCGTCGAGTAACCCCCTTGCGGATGCGGCTCACCTGCTGGTCCGATTGCAGCATCTCCCGGGAGATGTTCAGTGGCAGGTCCGGGGCGTCCACAACGCCCCGTAGGAAGCGCAAATAGGTGGGCAGTAGCTCTCGGGCTTGATCAGTGATGAAGACTCGGCGGACGTATAGGCGTACCCCATGACGAGCTTCGGGCTGCCAGAGGTCCATCGGCGGTCGGGAAGGGATATAGAGGAGGGCGGTATACTCGGTGGTGCCCTCGGCGTGGAAGTGAAGCCAGCTCAGAGGCTCGGTATCGCCGTGGGCAATGTGGCTGTAGAAGTGACGGTACTCCTCTTCACTGATCTCGCTGCGAGGTTGAGCCCAGAGCGCGGAGGCTTCATTAAGGGTTTCCGGCTCACTAGCCGGTGCCTCCAGGACTACGGGGTAGGGAATGTGGTCGGAGTAGGTCTTAACCACGCGGCGAAGGGTCTCTGACTCCACAAATTCTTGAGCATCTTCCTTGAGTTTCAAGGTGATAGCGGTACCAAGCGCTGGGCGTTCGATGTTCTCCACTGTGAAGCTGCCGGAGCCATCGGACTGCCAGCGAACGCCGCTGCTGGGATCGCGGCCTGCTCGCCGAGTTTCTACGATAACCTGATCCGCTACCATGAAGGCGGCGTAGAAGCCCACCCCGAATTGCCCGATAAGTTGGGCATCCTTTTGCTCATCGCCGGTAAGCTGTTCTAGGAAGGCCTGGGAGCCAGAGTGGGCGATGGTCCCGAGGTTGGCAATGACCTCCTCCCGATCCATGCCGATTCCGTTGTCGGCTACGGTCAAGGTCCCATTGTCCGGATCGGGCTGTAGAAGGATATGGCCTTCTTTCTGGCCTTCAAATAGCGATTCATCCTTCAAGCCTTCAAACCGGAGCCGATCGATGGCATCGGAGGCGTTGGAAACCAGCTCCCGCAGAAAGATATCCCGATGGGAGTATAAGGCGTGCACCATCAAATGGAGAAGGTGCTGGACCTGGGTTTCGAAGGCCCGGGTTTCTTGGGATGCGCTTTCGGCGGTCAACACAATACCTCCTTATGCTCGGCTCGGAAGCTCCCATGGCTATTGGGACCGATGCTGGATAACACTGGGCTCGGTCCCCCGATCCCTCAATCAGAGACTCGAATATTATAAGCTACTCAGGAAGGCTCTGCAGGCCTGGGAGGAATTAAGCAAGCTGAGGGGTGACCGAAATGGCCCCGTCATTGGTCGCTACAGCCTCCTTAGATACCGGGGATGCTTTCACCCAGCGAACCAAGGCTTGTACGGGGAGATGGTCTGACAAGAGCTCCGGTAAGGGGCCGTACTCTTCCAAGGTCAGGTCAGCGGTAGCAAGGATATGATCCACAGCGGCACGGGGGCGCCAGCTGGGAAGGGTCGCGTGAGTGGGGCGAGAGGCCATGTATAGGCCAGCCCGATCGCGGAGGTAACTGATCTCGCGGGAATCCGGCCTAGCGTTGAAGTCTCCCATAACTACCGAAGGCCCTGCGGCCCGTACCAGTCGCGCCAGATAGCGAGCCTGGCGTGCGCGGGTGCGCTGGCGCAGCGCGAGATGCGTGACGAATACGGTCAGTGGGCGGTCTTCCAGGAGGAAGCCGACTTCTAGAACCCCCCGGCCATCCATGGCTCCGGGCAGGCGATGCTTATGGATAGACTGGGCAGGGTGGCGGCTGAGCAGCGAATTGGTGTGCTGGGCGAAGCGACCGAAATCTCGGGTAACCATACTGAGCCATGTTTCGAATCCGCCACGCTCAGCCAAGTATTGGGATTGATCAATGAAGGCCGTCCGGAAGCTGCCGCCATCGGCTTCTTGGAGTCCGACGATGTCAAAAGGGAGGAGGACTTTGGCAATTCGGTCCAAATTACGTAGGCTCTGGCCATGGGGCATGATGTATTTCCAGCCGTGGCTCACATAGTGGCGGTAACGCCGCGAGCCAATAGCTACCTGGATATTATAAGTGAGCAGTCGCAGTGTGTTCTGGGTCATTTTAAAGGGCTCCGGCGAGGGAAGGCATGCCGCTAGGAAAAGCGCCCAAGCCGGCAAGCAAGCATACGGGCCCGGGAGAGAAGGCGTCAAATAAGGATGAGTCCCTAGCCGGCCGTTGAAAAGGGTTTTCAACGGCCGGTTTTCACCGCTGAAAGCGCGGAAAAGGGAAAAGGCCTTTTCCTGGAAAACCCGGAAAAGCAACCGGTTTTTCTAGACAAGCGGAGCCGGCCGGCTCCGCTTCGACCAGGGCGATGAAAAGGGTTGTTCATCGCCCTGGTAGTCAATCGCGAGTTGATTTCGGACCCACTCTTGCTCAATATGATAGCCATCGTGGGTGGGGCCCATTCTCTATCTTTTAGGAGCGAGCTTGAGCCAGGAGCCCATTCGCATCGGCACGCGAGGCAGCCAGCTGGCCCTCTGGCAGGCTCGCTATGTCAAGGACCGGATCGAGGCGGTCTTAGGCGAGCCCATTGAAGTGGTCCCCATCACGACTCAGGGAGATAAGGTGCAGGACCACGCCCTTAGCGCTCTGGGTGGGAAAGGGGCATTTGTTAAAGAGATCGAAGAGGCTCTCCTAGAGGGTAAGGTGGATGTGGCTGTCCATTCTCTGAAGGATGTGCCGGTTACCTTGCCGGAAGGACTTGAGATTGCCTCGGTTTGTGAGCGGGGAGATCCTCGCGATGCCTTTCTTTCACTGGCCTATCGACATCCCCGGGAGATGCCGAACGGAGCGCGTGTTGGCACCTCTAGCCTGAGGCGGCGCTGCCAGCTCCAAGCCCGTTTCCCCTGGTTGGAAGTGGCGGAGATCCGGGGCAATGTGGATACGCGTTTGCGTAAGCTCGATGAGGGAGAATACGAGGCTGTGACCCTGGCCGCTGCCGGTCTTCGTCGGCTGGGCTGGGAGGAGCGCATCACGGCTCTATTGGATCCCCACGATAGCCTCCCCGCCATGGGGCAGGGCACAATTGCCCTTGAGTGCCGCGAAGGCGACATCGCCATCCTGAATCGGCTCCGGCTTATCGAGGATCCCGACACGGCCGTACGAACCCGTGCCGAATGGGCCTTCAACCGACGCCTTCAGGGGGGGTGTGATGTTCCCATGGCGGGGTTTGCGGAGCTCGTGGAAAACCGTTTGTGGATGCGGGGCCTGGTAGGGGAGACGGATGGATCCCGGCTCTTCGAGGATGAGATAAGTGGGCCCCCGGAGGTGGCTGAGGCCTTGGGGGCCGAGCTAGGAGAACGCCTTTTGGCAGCGGGTGCGAATGTTGTCCTGGAGCGGTACATCGGTGGCGGATGATCGGGTTCCTAACCGGTCTGCCCTAGCCGGGCGGCGAATCCTGATCACCCGACCGGAGCACCAGGCCCAAGGACTGGTGGAGGGTATCCAGGAGCGAGGAGGGGATCCTTTTCTCTTCCCGACTTTGGTCATTACCCCACCCCCAGACCTTAGGGTATGGGAGCAGGTAGCGAATGATCTAGAAGGCTTTGATTGGCTGATCTTTGTTAGTGCCAATGCGGTCGCTGGCTTTGCTGAGCAATTGGATGCTTATGGTCTTGCTTGGCCAAAGCGCCCAGGTTGTGCAGCCATCGGGCGGAAAAGCGCCCAGGCCCTTTCAGCCCGAGTCGATTGCCCGGTAGTGGTCCCGGCAGATTATCGTTCGGAGGGACTCTTGGCTTTGCCGGAAATGGCGGCAAAGCAAGTAGCCGGTCAGCGAATCTTGCTGGTGCGCGGGCAAAGGGGCAGGGAGCTCTTACCCAAGGCGCTTGAGGAGCGAGGGGCGGAGGTGGAGCGTGTGGCCGTCTATGCTCGACGTTTGCCAGAAACGGATCCCACGCCACTCACTAAGGCCCTTGTAACGGGGCGCCTCGATGCTGCCGTTTTCACTAGCCCGGATACCTTTCGCAATCTGCTTCAGCTTCTGTCTCCTCGTGGATGCCAGGCCCTAGATAGAATCCCCTTGATCGTTATTAGCCCGGTTACCGCTGACGCAGTGGCAGAGGCGGGATACTCAGCCCCAATTGTCGCTCCGGAGGTCAGCGAAGAGGGGCTGGTCCAAGCCCTTGAAGAAAGGATAGCCCCTACCCTGAAAAAATGAGACAGTTCCAGCGAGTGCTCAACCAGAAGCCATCGAGAAGGTTGCAACGCCATGCGTTACCGCCCTCGCCGCCTTCGCCGCACCCCAGCCCTCCGCCAAGCGATAGGCGAGCACCGCCTGCATACGGAGGATCTCATCCAGCCACTCTTCATTAAGGAGGGGCTAACCGAGCCGGAGCCGGTCCCTTCCATGCCTGGGATTGCCCAGCTTCCCCTCGGTCAGACTGCTGAGATTGCCCGTCAAGCCGAAGCTTCCGGGCTGGGAGGGGTCATTCTATTTGGTATCCCCGAGCACAAGGATGGGGAGGGGAGCGAAGCCTGGAATCCCGAGGGGATTGCCCAACGAGCGATCCGGCAAATCAAGGAAACGACCCCCGATCTGTGCGTCATCGCAGACACCTGTTTCTGTGAGTACACTGACCACGGTCACTGCGGAAGACTCAGGGGGAATGGCGAAGTGGATAATGACCAGACCCTGGACAACCTGAGCCAGGTAGCGGCTAGCCAAGCAGAGGCCGGAGCTGACATGGTGGCACCCTCTGGAATGATGGATGGCATGGTGAGTGCGGTCCGGAAGGGATTGGACGCTGCTAGCCACCCTGAGACCGCTGTTATGGCCTATACGGCCAAGTACGCTAGCAGCTATTACGGGCCTTTTCGGGATGCTGCGGAAAGCGCACCGGTCCAAGGGGACCGACGAGCCTACCAGATGGATCCGGCCAATGGGCGGGAGGCTGAGCGGGAATTGGAGCTGGACGAGAAAGAAGGGGCGGACATCGTTATGGTCAAGCCCGGACTGGCCTTTTTGGATGTGGTCGGTCGTTTCCGAGAGGCGACTCCCCTTCCTTTGGCTGTTTACAATGTCTCAGGAGAATACAGCATGATCAAGGCCGCTGCCGAGCGAGGATGGCTCGCGGAGCGGGAGGTCGTCCTTGAAACCTTGACTGGCTTCAAGCGAGCAGGAGCGGATCTCATCCTAACTTACCATGCCTTGGATGCCGCACGTTGGTTACAGGGACTGCCCTGAAGCGGTCGCTAATGCGAGGATCGTGCAATGGCTGAAGAGAAAAAGCCATTCCAATCTCCGGGCGTGGCCTGGGTAAGCGGATTTGCCCTGGCGCTGGTGCTGGTCATAGGGGGATTGGGCGGTTACGCCTATTGGCGTTTGGAAAAGCGGTTAGCCCAGACCCAGGAACGGCTTCATACCGGCGAGTCTTCCCGTTCCCAGCTCCAGCCCCAGCTGGCTCGTTTGAAGGATGAGCTGGCTCGCCTCCAGAGTGCGGTAGAAGGGATTGAGGGGGTTAAGGAGCGCCAAAAGGATCTTGTGGGCCGCGTCAAGAACCTTGCGAAACGTACTACAGAGCTGGCGAGCCGCACCGAAAGCCACAATCAGCGTTTAAAGGCCCTCCAGAAGAGCACTGAGCAGCTGGTGGCCCGTGTCCAGGGCGGTCCCGATTACTGGCGCTTGGAATGGGTAGAGAATTTGCTCCTCGCCGCTCACCGAGGGGGGCGTCTGGGTGGAGATACCGAGGCCGCTTATTGGGCCCTGAAGAAGGCCGACAAGGTGCTGGGAGAGCTCGAGGATCCCGCTTGGCTGGATGTCCGTCAGGCCATCCAAAAGGCCATGACCCGCCTTGAGCAAGTGCCCAAGCCAGATCCCCTAGGCATCATGGTTCGCCTATCCAGCCTGGAAGAGGCCGCTTTGGATCTTCCCCTAAAAAGCCGAAGCCTCCCTGCCTCTGAAGAGTCACCGGGCTCCGAATCGCCGGCCGACAAAGTGGCTACTGATTCGGCGGATACCGATTCATCCGACCCTCAAACGATTTGGGGGAAGATCCGAGGTGCTGCCTCGAGCTTTGGGGAAGAACTCGAGGGATTGGTTCGGCTGCGCCGTAGTGAGGAGAAGGTCGAGCCTCTTCTCCCGCCCGAAGAGGCTGCTTTCCTGCGCCACAACCTCGTTTTGGCCCTCGAGTCAGCGAGGGTCGCAGCCCTTCGGGGGCATGTCTCGGCCTACAAGGATTCCCTGGATCGTGCTCGGGACTGGGTGCGGCGCTTCTTTGAGCCCCAGAACGACGAGGTGGCCGCCATGCTCAAGGCCTTGGAAGAGGTGCGTGCCCGTCCCCTTCGGGTGAAAGTCCCGGATTTGAGCGAGCCTCTCGAGACTTTCCAGCGCCTCCGTCAAGAGCGAAAGCGGGGCGAATAGTGCGCTTTCTTATTAAAGCGATTCTGGTCCTAGGGCTGGCTGTGGGCGTCGTCAGCCTCCTTGGCAAGGGGCCGGGCTATGTCCAGATCCAAGTCGGATCGTGGGTCCTGGAAACCACCTTTAGCCTAGCAGTCATCGGGATTCTTATCCTTTTGGTCCTCGGTTGGGAGGCATGGGCGCTTCTGTCCGCTACTTGGCGGGCCCCGAAGTGGGTCGCCGAAAAGCGGGCGCAACGCCAACAGCGGCGCAGCCTTGAGCGATTGCAAGACGGGCTGTTGGCCTTGGAGCGGGGAGAGATGAAACAGGCCCAGCGGCTTCTCGCTCGAGGAGGGGATCGATCAAAGACCTCCGCCGCTTTCTATCTGGAGGCGGCACGCGCTGCCCATCAAGGAGGGCAGCCGGTGCAGGCCGAGGCCTATCTGGACCGGATCCAGGAACAAGAAGAAACGATAGACCCGGCAGTTTCCTTGCTCCGGGCGGAGATTGAAAAGGACACGGGGCGACGGGAGCAGGCCCTGGCGTCCCTAGCGGATCTGGAAAAAGAGGAGGGGGAAAACCCGCGTGTACTCAAGCGCCTCTTGCAGCTCTACCGTGAGCTGGAGGAATACGAGGCCGTCCTTCGGCTCCTGCCCCGAAGCCGTAAGGCCCGGGTGATCGACACCGAGGAAGCGGAGCAGCTGGGTCGGATAGCCCGAGGCCGGGCCCTGGAGGAGGCGTACCAGAAGGGGGAGGGGGATCGAGTGGAGCAGCTCTGGAAGGAGGCCAGCTACCGTGAACGAGCGGATCCTCGCCTGGTGGTTCCTTGGGTCCGCTATCTCCTTGAACAGGGACGCGGCGAGGAGGCCCAGAAAGCCCTGGAACAGGCCTTGCGCCGAAATTGGCAAGGGCCCCTCTTGGGTCTTTTCTTGGCTCTGCCTGAAGCCAGTGAATCGACTCAGCTCCTCCTAGAGCGCCTCGAAGGATGGCTCGAGGACCACCCCCGAGATCCTCATCTATTGATCGTCCTAGGGCAGCTCGCGATCCGGGCCGAGTGTTGGGAAAAGGCAGATCAGTATTTGGAGGAGGCGGCCTCTCTTGAGGGGCTTCCCCCTGAGCTCCTTATCCGCATTGCGCATCTGTGTCGGGAGCGGGGTAGGAGTGAGGAGGCCCTGGCCTATTGCCAGCGCGCATTTGCCGCCTTGGAGGGACAAGGGGAGCGTGCTCTGCCTCCTCCGACTGCGTATTTGGGAGAATAGCGCCCTGGGATGGCCACCAATCTCGGTACCTTTCCGACCCGGCGGCCTTGGCGCCCGACTGTGGCCATCGTCGGCTGTGGGTACGTAGGCAAGCGCCTTACCCGCTTGCTGGTTGGCAGGGGACACCGAGTGCTT
>CAYVMM010000043.1:0-7831 GCA_964452535.1 uncultured Gammaproteobacteria bacterium
GCGAGCGGCCCCAGGCGCCGCGACAGGGAAAGCCCTTGAAAAGGCCTTCGAGCTCCAGGAGTGCGGTCAATGCCAGATCCGGGAAGAGACCTCATCCGGGAAGAGACAGCGAGCGCCGTGTTGCCCCTCCACTTGGAAATCGATCGGACCCCGTCGACACCGATCCCGCGCCAGGGGACAGCGCTCGGCGAAGCGGCAGTGATCCACCCAGCCGCCCAGCTGGGGCACCTTCCCAGCTAAGGCCGGGAGCGGCTCCCCTTCCTTGCGGCGTCCTGGGATAGCCTCAAGAAGCCCCGCTGTGTAGGGATGACGCGGTTGACCCAGGACCTCCGCCGTTGGCCCATACTCCACGATTTGCCCCGCGTACATCACTGCTACTCGATCAGCGACCTCCTCGGCGACCCCGAGGTCATGGGTGATCAATAGCAGCCCCATTCCACGGCTCCGGCTAAGCTCTCCAAGGAGCTCCAAGATGTGGGCCTGAATGGTAACATCTAGGGCGGTGGTGGGCTCATCGGCAATGAGCAAGGCCGGATCGCAGGCCAAGGCCATGGCAATCATGACCCGCTGCCGCTGTCCCCCGGAAAGCTCATCCGGATAGGCCCGAAGCCGTTCCCCAGCCTCCGAGATACCCACCTGCTCTAGCAGTGCTCCCGCCCTTCGCCAGGCCTCTCGCTGTCCCAGTCTTCGATGGATCCGAAGGGGCTCAGCTACCTGCCGCCCTACAGAAAAAACGGGATTGAGGCTGGTCATGGGCTCCTGGAAGATCATGGCCAGGGCATCACCGCGCAGGCTCTGCCATGTCTCGGGACCGGCCGCCGTTAGATCCGTCCCCTGAACCCTCAACCGGCCGGAGACAATACGCCCCCCCTCAGGGAGAAGCCCCATGAAGGCGAGGGCGGTCATGCTCTTGCCGCAGCCGGATTCCCCCACTAAGGACAGCGTCTCCCCGGAAGCAATCCGCAGAGAGAGTGCTTCCACCGGGATGAATCGCCCCTTTCGGTCCAGATGAACCGTAAGATCAACGGCATCCAGGACCGGCTCCTGCGTGCGTTTAGTCAAGGCGTCCGGCGACAACCTCGACCGCTTCCGTGCGGGCCACGGTTTTTTGATCCCCCTGGACAAGATCGCGAATTGTTACTACCCCTTCTGCAAGCTCCCGCTCACCCAGAAGCACAGCCACTCGTGCCCCGCTCCGATCGGCCTTTTTAAGCTGACTCTTCAGGCTAGTCCCACTACCGTGGTACCAGACCGTCAAGCCTCGGTCTCGCAGCTCTTCGGAGAAGGCAAGGGCCACAGGCTCGGCTTGCTGGTCCAGAGCGGCCACAAAGGCCCCGATGCTCTCCTCCGGGACCTGGGCAGCATCCATAAGCGCTAGCAAACGCTCCATGCCGAGGGCAAAACCGGAAGCGGGCGTGGGTGAACCGCCCATCTCTTCGACCAAGCGATCATAGCGCCCGCCAGCAACCACCGTATCCTGGGCCCCAAGTCGATCACTGGTCCATTCGTAAACGGTGTCGGTATAGTAGTCGAGTCCCCGGACCAGCCTGGGATTATGCTCAAAATCGAGTCCCGATTGCTTCAACAGGGCCTGCAGCCGATCGAAATGCGCCTGGCTCCGATTACCCAGGTACCGGGTAATGAGCGGGGCCATCGCCGCCACCGCTTGGCAGGAAGCCACTTTGCAATCGAGCACCCGCATCGGGCTGCGCTGGAGCCGACTCCGGCAGGTGGGGCAGAGCTCCTCCCGACGCTGCTCTAGGAAAGCAGTTAAATCCTGACGGTAGGCCTGCCGATCCTCGGGCTGACCCAGGGAATTGAGGTGCAGATGCAACCCCTCCACACCGAGGGCCTTGAGCAACCGCCAAGCCATAAGGATCTGCTCTGCATCGAGATCCGGTCCCTCGGGACCGAAGGCCTCGACACCCACTTGGTGGAACTGTCGATAGCGCCCTTGCTGGGGGCGCTCATGCCGGAACATGGGACCCACGTAGTACAGACGATGGGTCTGCCCGCGAAAGAGACCAGCTGTAATCCCCGCTCGGACACAGCTGGCCGTGCCTTCGGGCCGAAGAGCTAGGACCTCACCCCCGGCATCGGTGAAGGTATACATCTCCTTCTCGACGATGTCCGTGTCCTCACCGATGGAGCGCGCGAAGAGCTCCAGACGCTCTAAGTAGGGAAAACGAATCTCGCGGTAGCCATAGGCTTCCAGCACCTGTCGAGCTTCGTTTTCCAGATACTGCCACGCCCGGGCCTGATCCGGAAGGATATCGCTCATCCCCCGGACCGGCCGGATCTTTTCCGTCATCAGTGTCCCTGCTGAAGGGACCGGGCGGCTGGATCCTTCCCTTCCTCTTGGCTCGCCTCCGCCTGCTTACGGGCCACATACTCCCGAACGGAGCGCTCCACCCGGTCCACTAGGCTTTCATTATCCACCTTGTAGCTCGGCTCGCCGTCGACATAGACCAGATTCTTACCGCCGCCCGTGACACCGACATCGGCCTCCTTGGCCTCGCCGACGCCGTTGACCACACATCCAATAATGGAGACATTGAGATTCTCGTTGATGTCCTCAAGGCGGCTTTCCAGTTCATTGACCGTTTCAATGACAGGGAATTCCTGGCGGCTGCAACTTGGACAGGCAATGATGTTCACTCCGCGGTGCCGGAGGTGCAGGCTCTTTAGGATATCAAAGCCAACCTTGACCTCTTCCACCGGGTCGGCGGCGAGAGACACCCGCAAGGTGTCTCCGATGCCATCGGCGAGGAGCATGCCCAAGCCCACTGAGGAACGGACAGTGCCCATACGCAGGCTCCCAGCCTCGGTAATCCCGAGGTGGAAGGGATAATCCACTTGCGGAGCCAGCTTGCGGTAGGCCTCTACCGCCAGGAAGACATCGGAGGCTTTGAGGCTCACCTTGGTATCATAGAAACCATGGCCCTCTAGGATCTCAAGATGCTTGAGGGCGGATTCCACCATGGCATCGGCGTTGGGCTCGCCGTACTTCTCCAGGAGACGCTTCTCCAGGGAGCCCGCATTAACGCCAATCCGGATAGGAATGCCATGGGTCTTAGCAGACTCCACTACTGCTGCCACTCGCTCCCGCTTGCCGATATTGCCCGGGTTGATGCGCAAGCAGTCGACGCCCATTTCGGCTACCTGGAGGGCGATACGATAGTCATAATGGATATCGGCCACCAGAGCGACATCGGGAACCCGCTTACGGATCTGGGCAAAGGCCTCAGCAGCATCCTTGTCGGGGACAGAAACGCGGACGAGGTCCGCTCCAGCCTCGGCAACTTGACGGATTTGCGCCACGGTCCCGTCAACATCGCAAGTATCGGTATTGGTCATCGTCTGGACCGCGATGGGCGCATCCCCGCCCACGGGTATCTCACCTACTTGGATCTGGCGAGTCCTACGGCGATGGATCCCCCACATAGCCTCAAACTCCCTTGACCGGATAGGCTTCCGGGGTTAACAGAAATGGAGCCGCTCACGCGGCGCTGGCTATCGGCCAATTCAGCCATCCAGGACAAAAGGCTACCCCAACGCGGCCTCCCTTCCCAACCCCGTTGGGGAGTTAAATGCATGGAAGGAACTGCCCCCTGTCGGGAAGCCGCCTTGTCCGAGAATCCCCTACCCAGGGCTTGGGCACCCTTTGGCAACGGGATCAACCGCGCCTTCCTCTACCTGGACCAGAATCACCCAGGATGGGAGCACTCCCTGACCCCCCACTCTATAGGCGCCTGGTTACGCATCTATTAATGCGCCCTTATAGGTCATTACCTCCCCACCCCAATCGTACTGCTTTGTCATTTCGGCCCAGAGCGGCAGCAGGCGCTAATCAAACGGTGTCGGTGCCCCCGCAGGCGCTCGGCTGCGCCAAGCGAATCTGTAATGTCCCCAATGCGTAACTCATCGTTCGCGCGATAAATCGAGCTCTTACCAGGCTCTGGGGCGCATCCAGCAAACCAGTAAGAGATGACCGTTCTTATCCCTCTTAGCCTGCCTACCTCCACTGGCCTAAAGGGGAGCGCTTCAAGAGCCCCCTAGCGCATCCAGCTCCTTGAGCAACTTGCGGGATCGCTGAACCAGCTGGCCATCGTTGTCCGAGGCGAGCTCTTCAACGCGGGTCAAATGCCCCTGCGCCGCCGCTTGGTCTCCAAGCGCCAAGGCCAGCTCTCCGGCCAAGAGGTGACCACGCACATGCTCGGGATAAGACTGGAGGAGTTGCTGAGCCTGATCGCGAGCGGCCGAGAGGCGCCCTTGTGTGCGAAAGACCTGGGCCAGTGCCAGCCGGGCCTCCGGATAGCTCGGCCGCAGCTGCAAAGCCGTGCGATACAGTTCCTCAGCCTTCTTAGGCCGACCCTCCTGACGCGCTAGCCAAGCCAAATTGTAATACGCATTCTCGGGCGAACTATACAGTGGATTCTCCAAGGCTGTCCGGAACTGCCGCCGAGCCTGCTCATATTGCCCTTGTCTGACGAGGAAGACACCGTAGTTATTGTGTATTTCGCCCTCGTGAGGAGCGAGCTCAAGGGCCAGCTGAAAGGCCTCTTTCGCCTTTTGGGGGAAACCAAGATGTTGGTAGGCTAAGCCCAGGGCGTTTTGGATGCGTGGATCCTGCCTACGCAGGCTCACGGCCTTCTTCAGATAGCGCAGGGCTTGTCGAGGCTGCCCTTGTCGGAGATGGGAGCCCCCAAGGTCCAGGTAAATCTGAGCCCGCTCCTTGGCGTTGGCTCCTGCCCTCTCTGAGGATGACCCCGTAGCACAACCAGCCAACAACCCCAAAAGGAGGACGAAAACCGCCCCACGGCTCGAAGGCCGTTGGGTCCTGTCTGTCACACCCCCTGCTCCCTAACCAGGGGGGCCTCATGCTCACCTTTGAGCTGGCCGCAAGCAGCGGCAATATCGTCACCCCGGGGGGTTCGGGTTACTGCCACTAGGCCACGTTCGAGCAGGATCGCCCGGAAGCGCTCGATGACCGGGTCCGGAGAGCACTCGAACTCCGCTTCCGGGAAGGGGTTAAAGGGGATCAGGTTAACCTTGGCCGGGATCCCCTTCAGCAGTTGGGCGAGGCTGTGGGCCTCCTCGGGGGAATCGTTTACCCCATCGAGCATAACGTATTCGAAGGTGATGCGTCGCCCTTTGGGTAAGGGGTATTCCCGACAAGCCTGGAGGAGCCGCTCCAAGGGAAAGCTTCGGTTGAGGGGGACGATGCGATCACGAACGGCGTTGCTAACCCCATGTAAGGAGACGGCAAGGTTGACGGGTGTTTCCCGACCGAGCTGATGAATCCGGGGAACAATACCCACTGTAGAGACCGTAACCCGACGCCGCGAAAAGCCATAGGCGTGATCATCCAGCAGCAGGTTAATCGTCTGCCGGACCGACTCGTAATTGAGCAAGGGCTCGCCCATCCCCATGAAAACGACGTTGGTCAGACGAGTCCCTAGCTCCCGCCACGCATGGCGGACCTGAGCAATGATCTCCGAGGCAGCAAGGTTGCGGCGGAAACCGCTATAGCCAGTCGCGCAGAACTTGCAATCGAGTGGGCAACCGGCTTGGGAAGAGATGCATAGGGTGCCTCGATCCGCCTCCGGGATGAACACCGTCTCGACGGCATTGCCGTCATCCAGGCCCAATAGCCACTTGCGGGTGCCATCGCGGGCACATTGCTCGGACCACACCGCCGGTTCGGTAAGCCGAGTCCGCTCAGCCAAGCTTCGGCGCAGGCCTTTAGCCAAGTCTGTCATGGCCTGGAAATCCGAGATTCCCCGTTTGTGGAGCCAGCTTAAGACTTGACGGGCCCGGAAGGGCCGCTCCCCAAACTCGGTGAAGAAGCCCTCCAAGCTTTCCCGATCCATCCCGAGGATATCAGCGACTTCCGGGCATTCGACCGCAGCAGCCTGACTCGGCTGCTTAGCGTGAGGGGCGAGGCTCATTGTCGGTCACAGATTTCCAATTGGTTAAAGAAAAAGGCCACTTCCCGGGCAGCCGTCTCAGGGCTATCCGAGCCATGGACAGCGTTGGCGTCGATGGTCTCAGCGCAATCGGCGCGGATCGTCCCTGGCCGGGCCTCCTTGGGATCGGTGGCCCCCATGAGCTCTCGGTTCCGGGCAATGGCACCCTCCCCTTCCAAGACGGATACCACCACGGGACCCGAGGTCATGAAGGCCACTAGATCCTCATAGAAAGGCTTATCCGCATGCACCCTATAGAAGGCTCTGGCCTGTTCCTGGGTAAGGCGAAGCATCTTCATAGCCTTGATCTGCAATCCAGCCGTCTCGAATCGGCTCAGAATGGCACCAATAATGTCGCGGTCGACGGCATCGGGCTTGATGATGGACAAGCTCTGCTCCCGGGCCATGACATCTCCCTGTGTGCAGGTTGGGGGCTCGCCGAAGCGGATTGGGGATCTTTTTCAACCCAACCCTATCACTCCGCCGGCGGCTGAAGCCATCAGGATTCCGCCTCCAGCACCCCATCCACCATCCGGGATGGAATAACGGAAAGCCGATCACCCGGTTCGGCCCAATGATCCGGTACCCGGATCGGCAAATAGGTAGCTGCCCGCCCCCGAACCCAGCCCGGTCGATGACGATCGGCCTCCTCGATCAGGAGCTCGTGCTCACAGCCAATCGCCCGCCTGAGAACACGGTTCCGAATGCCCTCCCCCAGATGGCGCATTTGAGCCGCTCGCGCCTTGCGCTTAGCGGGCGGAACTTGCTTATGCTCCGGGATTCGTCCTCCCGGTGTCTCTGGACGAGCAGAGAAGGGGAAGACGTGCGGATAGGCGATCTCCAGCTCCGCTACCAGACTTTGGACCCGTTCAAAGGCAGCCTCGGTCTCGGTGGGAAAACCCACCAGGACATCCGCCGAAAGCACCAAATCCGGTCTCGCTTCGCGTAACCGAGCGACCCGATCGCGTATAAGCTCTGGACCGTAGCGGCGCTTCATCTGCTTGAGCACCTTGCCATCGCCGTGCTGAAGCGACAAATGGACATGCGGGCAAAGCTTAGACTCGCGACGGAAGACTTCGATAAGCGAGTCACTGATCTGGCTTGGGTCAAGAGATGAAAGGCGCAGTCGAAAATCCCCTTCTCGCTCGGCGAGTGCTTCCATCAACCCAGCCAAATCCGGTCCGCCTTCCCAATCGGCGCCATAGGAGCCCACATCCACCCCGGTCACTACAAACTCTCGCATCCCGAGGGCCGCCCATCGGTCCACTTGACGCACAGCGTGGCGAACGGGGACGGATCGGCTACCGCCGCGCACAGAGGCGATCACGCAAAAGGTGCAGTGCTGATCACAGCCCTGTTGCACCTGCAGAAAGGCCCGCGTGCGGGACTCGAACCGGGCCAATAGACCCTCCGGTACCGCTGTGGCCTGCCCCGGGTCGCCCACTCGGATCTGAGGAAGGGCCCCTGCCTCCAGGTCCGGGATCAATCCGTAGACATCAACCTTCTCGCCATTGCCTAGAACCAGATCCACGCCCGGGATGGCAGCTACCGCCTCGGGATCGCGCTGGGCATAGCAACCGGCAACAACCATGAAGGCCTCAGGGTTGCGTCGCAGGGCTCGGCGAATGAGCTGCCGAGCCTGGCGATCGGCCTCCTGAGTCACAGTGCAGGTATTAACGAGATACAGATCAGCCTCACTCTCAAAGGGGACCAGTTCGTAGTCAGCCCCCTGCAGAGCCTGCCGAATGGCCTGGGTCTCGAACTGGTTGACCTTGCAGCCGAGGGTCGTGGTGGCCACGCGTCGCACTGAGGTCGATGCAGAGCGCCGAGATGGCGACCCGTCTCGCTCCCTGGGAGCGAAA
>CAYVMM010000043.1:7841-9894 GCA_964452535.1 uncultured Gammaproteobacteria bacterium
GTTTCCGTCATGCCGAGGGGACCTCAATCCAGGCACCACCTAGGACCTCGTCCCCTGCGTAGAAGGCCGCGACCTGGCCCGGCGTCACAGCCCGCATCGGTTCAGCAAAGGTCACTCGAGCACGAGTCTCAGAAAGCGGGGCAAGCCACCCCGTCACCGGCTTGCCCGCATAACGGATCTTGACCGAAACCTCCCGCCCCTCCTCGGGGAGAGGCTCGGCGAACCAGTTGAGCCCGCTGACCTCCATGCCTTGATGGAATACGGCCTCAGCCGCACCAACCACAACGCGATTGGTAGCGGGATCCGTCTCAAGCACATACATAGGCCGATCCGCGACAACTTCTAACCCCCGGCGCTGGCCCACCGTATAGTAAGCAGCACCCTCATGCCGGCCGATCACCGTTCCCTGCCGGTCTACCACCTCACCAGGCCCTAGACCCGGTCCCGCTCCCTGCTCGGCCACGAACTCAGCCGGTGTGCGGGGAACAAAACAGATGTCTTGGCTCTCTTGCTTGTCGGCATTGATCAGGCCATAGCCACGGGCAACGGCCCGGACTTCCTCCTTTGTATAGTCCCCCAAGGGAAACAGGAGCGAATCGAGCTCAGCGGCTGAAGTCACTGCCAAAAAATAAGACTGATCCTTGGTGGCGTCCCGAGCCGCACGCAACCGAGCCCGATTCCCGTCATGGCCAATGCGGGCATAATGGCCCGTTGCCAGGTAACTCGCCCTGAGGTCCCGGGCTTGGGCTAGCAGCCGATCGAACTTGATGAACTGGTTACAGCGCGCACAGGGATTGGGCGTGCGACCCGCCTCGTACTCGCTGACGAAGTTATCGATGACCTTCTCGCGGAAAACCCCACTGTAATTCACGGGGTAGAAAGGGATTCCTAGCCGGTCAGCAACCCGGCGGGCGTCACGGGCATCATCAACCCCGCAGCACCCCTTGCCAGTGGCCGGACCTTCCCAGAGGCGCATAGTGACCCCGATGACATCGAAGCCCTGCTCGACAAGCAGGGCAGCGGTCACCGAAGAATCGACTCCCCCCGACATGGCCACCACCACCCGGGCGCGCCGAACCGCACCAACCAAATTGGATCCCTTTATTATTGCTCGTTCTGGGCCGCTTCATCGATCCAGGCCAGCTGGATGGCCTCCAGTTCCCGATCATCCACGCGGTTGGGATCATCATCGAAGCCATCGAGCTGGATGACGCACTCTTGGAGATCGCCTAAGTCCACATATTGCGGATCGACCTCAGGCAGGCTCTCGGCGAGCTCGACAGCGATATCCTGCACATCGGTCCACTTCATCCCGACCCTCCTCCTACCGCAACCCTACCCTCTCCAGCCAACCCCTAGGCTTTTTAGTCCACATTGAAACTCTCCCCACAGCCGCACTCAGCGGTAACGTTCGGGTTACGGAACCGAAACATGGCCTGCAGCCCCTCGGAAACGTAGTCCATCTCAGTCCCTTTAATAAGAGACAGCACATCGGGAGCCACATAGACCCGAGCGCCATAGGCCTCATAAAGGAGATCATTGGCTTGGGGCTCATCCACATACTCGAGATTATACATGTAGCCCGAACATCCGCTCTTGCGCACGCCAACGCGGATGCCCACACCAGCTCCGCGCTTCTCTAGGGCGCAATGGATCTGCCGTGCCGCTCGCTCTGTAATGCTCAGTTCGCCTGTCACGAGGATCCTCCCTTACCGAGTTCGGCTTGAAGACAAGGGCTATTTTCGTCGGCGCGGCCTTTCTCAGCGCCACTTTGGCCAAGGAAGCCAACGCCCTGCCTTTTGGTTACACTCAAAACCGTCCAGGTTCCCAAAAGGCGCTTTTTGCCCTTCAGCCAGTAGCTGCTCGGCCTTCTCGCAACGAGACCACCGTAGCTTCCAAGTGTTCCGCGAAGGTCGCCACGTCCTGTTCCGTAACTTCGCGCCCCAAACTAACCCGGAGGGATGCCCCCGCCTGCTGAGGAGTAAGCCCCATAGCCAGCAAGGCGGGCGAGGGCTCCAGGCTGCCGCTGGCACAGGCGGAGCCGCTAGAGACC
>CAYVMM010000044.1:0-9690 GCA_964452535.1 uncultured Gammaproteobacteria bacterium
GGACCCCATGGCGCTCAAGCTCATCGGCTACGGCACCGAGCAGGGTGTCATCGGCGTAGTCGGGGGCCCCAGCCATGAGCCGAAGGCCCTGCCAGTCGGGACGAAGCTTGTATAGGCGAGTCTTGTGGACTTTGCCCACCATGACCGCTTGCGCCACTCCAGCTTCCCGAAAGGTCTCGATCAGCTTGCCCAGCTGGCCGAGCCAAAGCCACCGGCAGGTATCCACTAGGCCTTCGATCGCGGGCTCGGTCTCCTCACGGATAGCGGCGCAGAAGATGCGATATCCCTGGGCCTTTAAGCTCCTCGCATAGAGAAGAGGCAAGCGGCCGTGTCCGGCGATCAAGCCCAATGCCTCTTGGGGAGAGCCGGATGGGCTCCGAGTCACCGGATCACCCCCCGCTCGGAAGAGCGGAGAAAGGTCATCACCCGCTGCACCTCTCCGAGCTCCGCCTCTGGAGCGGCCGCTACCTTGGCCAGGGCCTCCTCAAGGGTATGCTCTTTCCGGAAAAGCGTCTTGAAGACTCGCTTGAGGCCTTCCACAGTGGCCGGCGGAAAGCCAGCCCGATCCAGCCCCACCGAGTTGGGTCCACAGAAGCGGGCCCGATTGCCGGCCACTGAGGCGAAGGGCGGAACATCCAGGCTAACAGCGGAAGCACCGCCCACGAAGGCGTACGGTCCGATCCGGCAGAACTGATGGATCGCACTCATGCCCCCGATAACGACGTGATCTGCTACCTCAACATGGCCAGCGAGGGTCACCGCATTGGACAGGATCACCTGATTGCCCACCTGGCAATCATGGGCAATGTGCACGTAGGCCATGACAAGGCAATCCGAGCCCACCCGGGTCAACCCCTGGCCTTTTTCCGTTCCGCGGTGGAGGGTGGCGCATTCCCGAATCACGGTCCCATCTCCGATCTCCAGCTGGGTATCGCCCCCCCCGTATTTCCGGTCCTGGGGCGGAGCCCCGACCGAGGCAAACTGGAAGATCTGGACCCCCCTTCCGACCCGAGTATGGCCCTCGATGACCGCGTGGGGCCCAACCCAACACCCCGGGCTGAGGGTGACCCCTGGCCCAATGACCGTGAAGGGGCCCACCACCACATCGGGAGCAATCTCAGCGGAGGGATCGACCCGGGCTTGCTCGTCGATCATGGGTCAATCTGCGGTAATGGTCGCCTTGAGCTGGGCATCGGCTGCGCGCTCCCCCTCGACCCAGGCGGTGCCATCGAACTGCCAGACTCTGCCTCGAAATTTGGTGACCTCCACTTCCAGGCGAAGCTGGTCCCCGGGGAGCACAGGACGACGAAACCGCGCCTTGTCAATGCCCATGATGTAAACCCGCTGCTCACGAGCAGCCTCCGGAGCAGAAACATAAGCCAGGATCCCCCCTACCTGGGCCAGAGACTCGACAATCAAGACCCCGGGCATAACAGGGCGGCCAGGGAAGTGGCCCGGGAAGAAAGGCTCATTGAAGGTAACGTTCTTAATGGCGGTCATGCGATGGTTCACTTCCCAATCCAACAGCCGATCCACCAACAAAAAGGGATAGCGATGAGGGAGGTGCTCGAGAATGGCCTCGATACCTCCTTCTTCCGGTGTCAACGCCATATCAGGACCCTCCCTCCCTAGAGGGCATCACGGCTCGTTCCAGGGCCTCCAATCTTGACCATAGCTCCCGGATCCGGCGCAAGGCCGCCACATCGCGACGCCATTCGGCATGGGGCTGATGAGGAAATCCGGAATACACTCCGGGGTCACGGATCTCCCCCGTTACACCCGCCTTGGCCGTCAGGGTTGTCCCTGGGGCAACGCGTATATGCCCGGCAACTCCCGCCTGACCGGCTACGACGCATCCTTCCCCCATCTCGGCGCTGCCCGAGATCCCTGCCTGACCGGAAATGACGCAATTAGGTCCAATCCAGCAGTTGTGCCCAATCTGGACCAGATTGTCGATCTTGGTTCCTCGCCCGATCCGGGTCTCTTCCAAAGTGGCTCGGTCGATCGTGCTACCCGCTCCTACCTCGACATCGTCTTCCAGAACCACCCGTCCCACTTGGGGAATCTCTCGATACCCAGGGGCCTCAGAGGCAAGGCCAAAGCCCCTTGCACCGAGGACGACCCCAGCATGGATACGGCAACGCATCCCGATCTCGGTGCCCTCATAAAGAGTCACATTCGGACCAATCCAGCACTCCGCCCCAATCCAGCAGTCCGGCCCCACCACGGTCTCCGAGCCAATCCAGACCCCTGCCTCAATCCGACTTCCCTTTCCGATCACGACATAAGGATCCACTTGGGCCTCCGGATCTACCCAGGCCTCTGGGCCCAGGCTGGCCGTATAGTGAATCCCCGGGGTTAGCTCGAGGGGTGGGAAGAGCCGCTCCAAGGCCCGGGCCCAAGCGGCCTCGGGCCGTTGGGCCAAGAGAGCAGTACACGGACAACTCCCTCGTGCGTCGGCGGAAAGGATCACTGCCGAAGCTGCGGTCCGCCCTAGCCCCCGCCGCCCCTTCCCCGCCAGAAAGGTCAAATCGCCCGGACCGGCCTTCTCCAAAGGAGCCGCCCCTGTAATACGCGTGGTGCCATCCCCTCGCAGATCGGCTCCAATTGTCGCTGCGAGCTCCTGAGCAGTAGCCGGTTCCCGGGCCTTTGGCATCACTGCTCATCCTGCTGATTAAGCTCGCCCACCACTTGTTGAGTCAGATTGATCGAGTCCGAGGCGAATAGTGTAGCGGAGCCGGTAAGGATCAGGTCGTAGTCCTCCGTTTTGCCAATACGGTCAACGATCTGGGAAATCTCGGCGTAGAGTTCCCGAAGGACCCGATCCTTGCGTGTATCTAAGTCTTTCTGAGCCTTTTGCTGGAAACGGCGGAATTCGCGCAGGGCCTGCTGGAGCTGACGCTTGGCCTCCTGCTTTTGCTCCCCACTCATGAGGCTACCTTGCTTTTCGAGCTTTTTCTTAAGCTCGCTTACCTCCTGACGCTTCTGTTTGAGCTCCGCTTTCCGTTTCCGGACCTCTTCTTCTAACTGGCCCTTGGCCTCCTGCGCCTCCTGGGATTCCTGAACCACCTGTTGGATATTGACGTAACCAATCTTGTAATCCGCCGCTACCGCCGAACCCAGGCCAAGCCCGGCCATCAAAAGAGCCCCCAAGCGGGCGATGGCCCGATACTGACGCTGCATTGCGCTCTCCTTCTTACGTCGAATCTCGTTGCCCCCTAGCAGGCAATTGTAACCTTACCCTTCCCCGAGCGCTCTTCCCCTACCGCCAAAAGCGCCTGCAATAGAGGCAAGGCACGACGACCGGAAAGCCATTAAGGCCCTTTCCGCCTCTATCAGGGCGATGAAAAGGGTTTTTCATCGCCCTGATAGAGGCGGAGCCGGCAGGCTCCGCTTGTCTAGAAAAACGGCAATCTATTGCTTTTCCGGGTTTTCCAGAAAAAGACCTTTTCCCTTTTCACCGCTTTCAGCGGTGAGAGCAGGCCCCTCTAGCGAGATCCTATCTGCGTCCCTACCGTGAAGTTGAAGCGCTGGGTATCGTCCCCACTCTGCTTGATCACAGGGAAGGCAAAATCGAACCGCAGCGGTCCCATGGGTGAGAGCCATCGGAGGCCTGTACCTACAGAGGCCCGAAGATCGCCCGGATCCAGCGCTTGACCCTCACCATACACCCATCCAGTGTCCGCAAAGAGGGCCCAGCGGAAGCCGGTTCCGGCTTCCGTCCCTGGAAAGGGGAAGATCAGTTCGGTGTTGCCTTGCAGTCGCGTCACCCCGCCTTTGGGGTCGCCATCGGTGTCCTCGGGACCGAGGCTAAAGGTGTCGAATCCCCGCACACTCTGGGCCCCGCCCAGGAAGAACCGCTCAAAGAAGGGAACCGCTTCGCCGGCGTAGCCCTGAAGTCGACCCACCTCACCGCCAATGGTCCAGGTAGAAGCCTCCAGGAGGGGAAAATAGGCCCGCGTCTCCAGGTCCACCTCGAAATAGCGCGTGTCTCCGGGCGGCCCAGCGATCATGGCGCTCAGCTCGCTGAGAAGTCCCTCTCGGGGGAAGACGACCGAATCGCGGGAATCGTAAGTCAGGGTATTGCGTAGCTTAACGTGGGTCTGGGTGTTCAGGAACTGGTCCTGCTCCGGATCCAGATCCAGCTCACCGGCCTCGGTATCGGTGCGCTCAAAGGCTAGGCGGATGGAGTCTCGCCAAAACTCGCCCAAGGGAAAACCCATGCGAGGGGCCAGGCCTTGGCGATCCTGGGTAAAACGAAAGACATCGAGGCGATCCGTATCCCGCTTAGTAAAGAAGACATCCCCCCCGAGCGAGATCCCATCGAGGGTGAAATGGGGCTCCGTATAAGAAAGGTTCAAACGCTGCGACAGACCGCCAATGTTGGCCTGGAGAGAGAGGCGCTGACCCGTACCGAAGAGATTACGCTGGCGAATGGAGCCGGTGAATAGCAAGCCCTCCACATCGGAAAACCCCGCCCCCACCCGGAACTGCCCCGTGGAGCGCTCCGTTACTCCCAGGTCGAGATTCACCGTTCCCGGTGAGCCCTCCACTCTCGGAGTTTCCAGGTTGACGTCCTGAAAATAACCCAGGCGATTAACTCGCTCCTTGGAGCGCTCCACTTTGTGAGTTCGATAGCGGGCCCCCTCCATCTGCCGGAACTCGCGGCGGACCACCCGATCTTGCGTGCGCTCGTTGCCATCGATATCGATCCGGTCCACATAAATCCGTCGCCCCGGATCCACCTGAAAAGTAAGGGCTACCGTTTTTTCCTCCTCGTCCACCTCGGGGATCGGCGTAACATTGGCGAAGGCGAATCCTTCCTTCCCGAGCCGCTTCGAGATGGCCTGTACCGAGGTCTGAACCTTACTGCGGGAGAAGAGCTCGCCCTCTTGAAGTGCCACGCGCGACCAGAGCTCGTCCTCGGCGATCACAGTGGGGCCTTCCAGGGCCATCTCGGCCACGCGGTATTGCGCGCCCTCCCGGATATTGACGGTAATGAAGATGTGCTTACGATCCGGGGTAAGCTGGACGCGCGTGGACTCCACCCGGAACCGGAGGTGCCCCTGATCCATATAAAAGGAGCGCAAGGCCTCCAGATCGCCCCGAAGCTGCTGCTGGGAATAACGATCGCCACCGGCAAGGAAGGCGAAGGCAGCGGAAGAGGTCAGGGTGAATTCCTCTCGCAGGGTCCCGTCCGCGAAACGCTCATTGCCAACGATCTGGATCTGGGTAATGCGAGCCGGCTCGCCTTCGGAGATGCGAAAAGCCACCTGAACGCCTTCCTGGCCGGTCTCACTCACCTTGGCGTCCACCTCGACGGCATAGTAGCCCTGAGCATGGTACTGGCGCTCCAGCTCCAGGGTGGAGCGGCGCAGCGCCGACCGGGAAAACATCTTGCGTTCCTCTAGCCCAAAGGTGTTCAGAGCCTTGCGGACCTGCTTTTCCTGGAGCTGCTCCATGCCCTGGAAGGTAATGTCGGTAATCACCGGCTTCTCCGTCACTTCGACGATCAGATTCCCATCCTTCCGCATAAGTCGGATGTCTTCGAAGAAACCAGTATCGTAAAGGGTATGGATCGCGCGCTGAGCGGCCTGTGCGTCCAGCTCCTCCCCGACCGAGATGGGCAGATAGTTGCGGACTGTCCCCTCCTCGATCCGCTTGGCTCCTCGAATCACAATCGCCTCGACGGTAAATGCCGCAGCAGGCAAAGGGCCCAAGAGTCCACCGGCTAGCACTAGGGCCGCCAGCGCGACACGCCTCCCTTCCATCAGCGGAATAGCCGTTGGAGGTCATTATAGAAAGCGAAGAGCATGATCCCGAATATTACGGCAATTCCCACTTGCTGCCAGCGCATTAACGTTTCTTCATCAAGGGGGCGTCCCCGGATGCCTTCGATCGCCTGGAACAGCAAGTGGCCACCATCTAGGACAGGGATGGGCAGCAAATTGAGTATGCCCAGGCTGAGGCTAATCATAGCGAGGAACCACAGGAAGGGGACCAAGCCGGCCTCGGCCGATTGACCGGCAAATTGGGCGATCGCAATGGGCCCCCCCAAAGTCTCCGAAGAAATGGAGCCGGTTATCATACGCACCAGGCTCTCCACAGTGAGCCAGAGCATCTCCCCAGTCTTCGCCAGTCCTTGGCCCAGGGCCCCGATTGGCCCGTAGCGTATGGTAACTTGCAGCGCCTCCGGGAGGGGTTCCGGACGCAAGCCAATCCGACCCACGGACTCCCCCCCCTTTCCAGAGATGGCCCGAGGCGTCACCGTCAGCTGATGCGGACCGTCTCCGCGTTTGACGGTCAGACTCAAGGCCTGTTGGGGATGCTCTCGCACAATCTCCAGGAACCGACTCCAGGAAGCCAGGGGCTCCCCTTGGATGCCCACAATGCGGTCACCGGGCTGCAAGCCGGCTTGTTCGGCCGGCGAGTCGGCTTTGATCTCAGCTGCCACCACCGGCCAGTACGGAGCCAAGCCAATCCGGTGAAGGAGCTCCGACTGGAGCTCGTGACTCTCCATCTGGGAAAGATCCAGGGTCCGGTGCACTGTTTGCCCGCCCCGAGCCACTCGCAAGACCACTGGCTCCCTGTCCATGGCCGCTCGCATCAGGGCCAAGCGCACTTCATTCCAAGACCGCACCTCCTCTCCACCGACGGCTTCCAGCTTGTCCTCTCTTTGCAGACTCGCCGCTGCAGCAGGGGACTCCGGTGCCACATAGCCGATGCGAGGAACGATCCCCTGGATCCCAAGCAAATACACAGCAACGAGGACAGCGACAGCGAACAGGAAATTCATCAAGGGCCCGGCTGAAGCGACCGCCATGCGCTGCAAGACCGGACGGCGATTATACGCCCGATGCTCCTCCCCGGGAGGCAAACCGGATGCCTCGCCCGGGACTTCGCCAGCCATTTTGACGTAGCCGCCGAGAGGAAGCGCTGCAATGACGTATTCGACGCCGTCTCTTCCCTGTCGCGAAAACAGAGCCGGTCCGAAGCCCACCGAGAATTTGTGGATCTTGATGCCAACTTGACGGGCCAACCAGAAGTGCCCGTACTCATGCACTGTAATCAAGACCCCGATGACCACGATAAACATGGCCAAGGTGAACAAGATGTCCATTAAAGTGCCTTCCTCATGGCCCATAGGACCCGGGTAGCAGGCCGTTGAAAAGGGTTTTTCATCGCCCTGGTAGAGGGGCCTCTGCCACGATCCCTTTGGCTAGATGACGAGCCGCGGCGTCCGCTTCGCGGACAGCCTCCAGGGAATCGGCGGCCACCGGTCGGGAGTACTGTAGGGTAGTAGCGATTACACGAGTAATTCCGGGAAAATCCAGCCGGCCTTCCAAGAAGGTCGCCACCGCAACCTCGTTTGCGGCGTTCAGGATGGCAGGGGCAGTGCCGCCCTGATCCAACGCCCGATAGGCCTGGTCTAGTGCGGGAAAGCGCTCGAAATCAGGGGCATCGAAATGGAGACCGCCCAAAGCTGGCAAGTCCAGGGGCTCTGCGCCCGATTCGATTCGTTCTGGCCAAGCCAGCCCCGCTGCAATCGGGGTCCGCATATCCGGATTTCCCAACTGAGCCAGGACCGAGCCATCGCGGTACTCCACCAGCGAATGAACGATGCTTTCCGGATGGATTAGGACCCGAATCCGATCCGGGGGCATGCCGAATAACCAATGCGCTTCGATAACCTCTAAGGCCTTATTCATCATCGTAGCACTATCAACGGAAATCTTGGGCCCCATATTCCAATTGGGGTGAGCAGTGGCTTCCTCTGGCGTAACGTCCACCAAGGACGCCGCCGAATGGGTCCGGAAGGGGCCACCAGAAGCCGTTAAATGGATTGCCCGGACTCCTTCCTTGCGAGTGACGTCTGGAAAGACTTGGAAGATGGCATTGTGCTCACTGTCCACCGGGATCAGGGTGGCCCCATTCTGCCTTGTTGCCTCCATAAACAAAGCGCCCGCCATGACCAGGCATTCCTTGTTCGCTAAGAGGACAGCCTTACCACTTCGAACCGCTGCCAGTGTTGGTTCCAATCCCGCTGCCCCCACAATCCCTGCCACCACCAAATCGGCCTGGGCATGAGTCGCAATCTGGGTCAGGCCCTCCTCACCCACCAGGACCGTCACATCCGTCAGGCCTTCTTCGGTGAGTCTCTGGCTCAGGTCTTCTGCTGCCTTGGCCTCCCGGAGGACCGCATAACGCGGATGCCAACGCCGACACAGTTCCAGGAGAGGGGCCACACTGCGGTTCGCTGCCAAAGCCAGGACGGTGTATCTCGCCGGATTGCGTCCGAGGACCTCAAGGGTACTGCTACCGATAGAGCCGGTCGCACCCAGAATCACCACCTGTCTCATAGGCTGAGCTCCCGAAAGCAGAAGGTATACACCGGGATTGCAGCGGTCAGGCTGTCGATCCGATCCAATATCCCGCCATGACCCGGCAGCCACCGACCCGAGTCCTTGTGCCCCGCGCGGCGCTTGAGCATAGATTCGGAAAGATCGCCTAGCTGCCCAGAGAGGAACACTACCACTCCAATCCCCGCCAGCTGGGGCAGCGATCCCAGCGAAGGAACCAACCCAGCCAAGAGCGCACCAGCGACGCTGCCTAGGATCGCCCCCCCTGCCAGACCTTCCCAAGTCTTGCCGGAGCTAATGCGAGGGACCAAGGAATAGCGCCCGAGGGCACGACCGCTCACATAGGCCCCGCTATCCCCCGCCCAGATCACGGCAAGAACCAGCACCATCTCCCAGGGATCGGCCCGGATCAGATCGATCAGCAAAGCCAAGGACGGGGCTAGGGTTACCAATCCGGCCAGCCCACTGGAGGCCCGGTAGATCGGCGGATCGGGCTGGGCCTGAAATACCGGGACTTCGGCCAGGACCAACGACCACCATACCAAGGCCGCAGCCGCCAAATTCTGGGGAGGCACATCGGTCAGGACAAACGTCAGCCCCGCAACCAACAGGGCAAAGGCCAGCCTCCCCCCACGAGGCATATGGCTCAACTGCCCCCATTCCAGGCCCGCGAGGAGGGCCAGAAGGAAGACCACGGCGAGCACGCCCCAAGGGGGGAGGAAGAAAACCCCCATCAAGACCAAAGGGATCAGGATGGCGGCGGTAAGGATCCGGATCTTACTCCCCCGCTCCATAGGGCTCATCTCATCGCTCGCCCGAGGAGACCCCTCCAGGCAAGGGGTGCCACGAAACGGATGGCTTGCCTTCCCAAGGAGAGATCGGCCCGTTCCGTCGGATCCGGGATCCGGGGGGAACGTGCACCCTTTTCGAAGGGATGCGGAGATTATAGAAGAAGGATTCAACCACTGGGGGTTATCTGACGCTGGTCCCCGGTCTGCCCAAAGCGGCGCTGTCGTTTACTGAAGCTCCAGAAGGCATCTTGCAGGGCCTGGCGATCAAAATCGGGCCACAGGACAGGGGTGAAATAAAGCTCAGTATAAGCAAGCTGCCAGATAAGAAAGTTGCTCACCCGTTTTTCGCCTCCGGTGCGGATAAACAGATCGGGCTCCGGCAAATCGGAAAGGGCTAGTCTCACCCCGAGGCTCCGCTCATCGATCGCCTCGGGCTCCAGTCGACCGGCTGCCACCTCCCTAGCCAGTTGGCGGCTCGCCTGGACCAAATCCCAGCGCCCCCCATAGTTGGCAGCTACGGTCAGGGTCATCCGAGAGCC
>CAYVMM010000045.1:0-9442 GCA_964452535.1 uncultured Gammaproteobacteria bacterium
AGCCTCACGCCATACCTATATCGGGCTACCGTCGTGAATTAGGTGGGCTGACTCGTCTGCGACTGCATATCCTCGCCTTTGCCATCACTTATGCCCTCGTCTGAGGGCTCGGGCTGTTCCTCCTGATGGGGGATCGTTGCCATGGAAGAGGCGTCAGCTTTTATTGAGGAGGCAAGAGCATGAGCGAAGAATACTCCCCGGCGGTTGAGACGGCTCGCGAATACTACAATAGCGAAGACGCGGACACCTTTTATTTTACGATTTGGGGGGGCGAAGACATCCATGTCGGGTTCTATCAATCCGAGGAGGAGTCCATCTTCGACGCTAGTCAGCGTACCGTTGAGCGCATTGCTAGCCGGATTCGGCAGCCCATTACGCCCAATACCCGAATCGTCGACATCGGTGCGGGCTATGGTGGCGCCGCTCGCTATCTGGCGCGTACTTACGGTTGTTCCGTCGATGCCTTGAACCTCTCTGAGGTGGAGAATCAGCGGGACCGACAAATGAACCGGGAACAGGGCCTAGACCATCTGATCACGGTCTACGATGCCAGCTTCGATGCCACGCCCTTCAAGGCGGAGACCTTCCATATCGTTTGGTGCCAGGATTCCATTCTCCATGCCGATGATCGGGCAGCCGTCCTCAAGGAAGTGGACCGGATCCTAAGATCGGGCGGCGAGTTCATTTTTACCGACCCCATGCAAACGGACGATTGTCCGGAAGGCGTTCTGGATCCCATCCTGAAGCGGATCCATTTGCCTAGCCTAGGGTCGCCGGGCTTCTATCGAGAAACCGCGGCCGAGCTGGGATGGGAAGACCTCGGGTTTGAAGAGCATGCTGACCAGCTCCCGCGTCACTATGCGCGCGTTCGCGAAGAGCTCGAGGGCCGTGAGCATGAGCTTCAGGGCAAGGTCAGCGACGATTACATTGAGCATATGAAAGAGGGGCTTCAGCACTGGGTCAATGGTGGAAAAAGCGGGTATCTCACTTGGGGGATCCTTCATTTCCGGAAACCGCAAAAATAGCATTCAGCAATGGATGCGGCCCTCTACGAATAAGGCCTGCCGCTCGTTGGCAGGCCTTATTCGACACAATGCAGCGGAAGGATGATGGGGCTCGAAAGGCCGGCTTAATGGATCCGGACCAATCCACTTTCCACCTGATCTCGTATTTCCTCGCCGGCTAGGAGCTCCACCAATTTGAGACTAAACTCCATGGCAGTTCCCGGTCCTCGGGAGGTGACTAGCGCACCGTCCACGACCACGGGATCCTCCACGTAATCAACGTTGCCGACATTGACCTTGTTCTGGAATTTGGGGTTGGAGGTCACCTGTCGGCCCTCTAGGAGGCCATGGGCAGCGAGAACCGAAGGGGCACCGCAAATGGCGGCGGTGAGCTTGTCTTTATTCTGGTAGCGCTCCAATAGGGTTTGGATGCGCTCATCCTTCTTGAGATGATCCACGCCGGGCATCCCGCCGGGCAGGGCAATCATATCGAAATCTCGGTCCATGATCTCGTCTAGGCTCGAGTCGGGCATCACTTGGATCTGTCGGGATCCAGCGACCGGGCCCTTTCCTTCTAGCCCCGCCACAGTGACTTCGATGTTGCCTCGGCGTAGAACATCGATAACGGTGACGGCCTCGAGCTCCTCGAATCCCTCAGGCAAGGGCATCAGTACGCTCGCCATCGTTACTATCTCCCTTTATGCACGAGTCTGCGCCCGGGTCTTTAGCAGGCCGTTGAAGAACCTTTTCAACGACCTGCCTTCACCGCTGAAAGCGGTGAAAAGGGAAAAAGCCTTGTCCTGGAAAACCAGGAAAAGCAACAGATTGGCTGTTTTTCTAGACAAGCAGAGCCGGCTGGCTCCGATTCGACCAGCGCGATGAAAAGGGGTTTTCATCGCGCTGGTAGGGCCCTGTGGGGCAAGAAGGGATCTTGCCATTTCTCGCCTAAAAAGGACAACGCCGTTAATGGGGGTAGGGGAGGGGGAATCGATCCCTAAGTAGAAAAGAGGAGAATAAGGGCGATAAGAGAGGGAGTAACGGCGATTGACCGCCATCGAGCTGGAGGCTAAGATCCTTCCGTTTCGCCTTGGGTAGCCCCACCAAGGAGGGAGTGATGCGGCGGCCCCTTGTAGTAGGCAACTGGAAGATGCACGGCCGGGTAGGAGAGGCCGAACAGCTTGCTGGAGACATCGCCAATGCGGATATCGATTGGCGTCGTGTGGATGGCGGCGTTTGTCCCCCCTTTCCCCTGATCGAGCGGGTATCCCGAGCGGTTGCCGGGTCCCCCTTGGCTTGGGGCGCCCAGAACCTGCACGCGGCGGATAGTGGGGCCTTTACTGGCGAGGTCCAAGGGCCATTGCTCAAGGACCTAGGGTGCACCTACGCAATTGTTGGGCACTCCGAGCGCCGAGCCTACTTTAGCGAGAGCAACCAGGATGTGGCCGCGAAATTTGAAGCGGCCCGGCGGAATGCTCTCGTGCCGATCCTATGCGTTGGTGAGACCGAAGCGGAGCGCGATGCGGGCCGGGCTGAGCAAGTGGTTCGGGCTCAGGTGGAGGCGGTCTTGGCAAAGGGGGAGGACCCCTTTGCCGATGCAGTAATTGCCTACGAGCCGGTCTGGGCCATTGGCACGGGACACACGGCTACCTCAGAGCAAGTCCAAGAAATGCACGCTCTAATCCGTTCCTTGGTCGCGAAGGAGCAGCCCCGACGGGCTGAGAGACTCCCCATCCTCTACGGAGGCTCGCTGAAGGCAGCCAATGCCGACGAGCTCATGATCCAGTCGGATGTGGATGGAGGCTTGGTAGGTGGTGCCAGTCTCAAAGCGGACGAGTTCATTGCCATCCTGCGCTCCGCTGTTGAGACTGGTCCCTCGGTCTGACCGACGGCAAGCGCACGTTCGCATGGAAGATTTATGGAAACTTTGCTGTGGATTCTGCATTTCATTACGGCTATCACGCTCGTGGTGGCTATCCTCCTTCAGCCTGGTCAGAGCGGAGGCATGGGCACTGCCTTTGGTGGGGGAGGCTCGCAGACCCTTTTCGGAAGCCAAGGTTCCACCGGTTTCTTGGGCAAGCTGACGGCCGCATTGGGGGCCTTGTTCTTTTTGACCTCGTTATCTCTTGCGGTGCTCTCGAGGAGTGGCGAGGAGAGCCTTATGCAGCCTAGGGCGGGAGCTCCCGGTCAGCAAGAGGGGCAGCCCAAGGCACCCGGTCAGGGCTCGGGGCTGAAAGTGCCCACTGTGCCTGAGCCCCCGGATCAGGGGCAGAAATCCCCTTCGGCTCCGGAGCAAAAACCGGGCCCGCCGCCCGGCCAGCAGCGGGATGCCGATATTCCCTCTGCGCCGGGAGGGCTGCCCCCGAAAGGTTCGGGAGCTGGGGAGTAGCTCCGCTATCTATCCCTTGCTGAATCCGTCGTTGGATGGAACGGCAAGACTTGCCTTTGGCTACCCCGGCTCGAGGCGCCTCGGCCGGGGGTGACTTGACGGGCGGTAGATCAGGGCCTAAATTCCGGGGGGTTTTGCCCGAGGGGGTGAGTTAGCAATCTCCCTTTGGGAGTGCGTGGCATCTTGGGATCGCGAACGGCAAAACGGCAAAAAGGCCTATGCTGGAGCAATACCTGCCGATCTTGGTGTTCCTGGGGGTTGCCCTAGGGGTGGGGGTTGTTGCCCTCTTGATTAACTTCCTGGCTGCTCCGCGGAACCCGGATCCCGAGAAGCTGTCCCCCTACGAGAGCGGCTTCGAGGCGTTCGAGGACGCCCGTTTACGCTTTGATGTCCGTTATTATTTGGTAGCGATCCTGTTCATCATTTTTGATTTGGAGATCGCCTTCTTCTTCCCCTGGGCGGTCGTTCTTGACGAGCTGGGTGCAACAGGATTCATTGCTATGGCCATCTTCCTGGGAATCCTCGTGGTGGGCTTCGTTTACGAATGGAAGAAGGGAGCCTTGGAATGGGAGTAGAAGGCGGCCTTGAAAAGGGAGTAGTCACCACCACGGCGGACCAGCTGCTCAATTGGACCCGCACGGGCTCCTTATGGCCCATGACTTTTGGTCTGGCCTGTTGCGCGGTGGAGATGATGCATACGGGGGCCTCCCGCTACGATCTGGATCGCCTGGGGGTCGTCTTCCAGCCGACGCCTCGTCAGTCCGATGTGATGATTATTGCAGGCACTTTGGTCAACAAGATGGCGCCGGCTTTGCGGAAGGTTTACGACCAGATGACGGAGCCCCGCTGGGTGATCTCCATGGGCAGTTGTTCCAACGGGGGCGGCTACTATCATTACAGCTACTCCGTTGTTCGCGGCAGCGACCGCATCGTTCCTGTGGACATCTATGTGGCCGGATGCCCTCCGACGGCGGAATCCCTCCTCTACGGCATCCTCCAGCTCCAGAAAAAGATCAAGCGGACCAACACCCTCGTGCGCGAATAGGGATCCCGCTATGGCGCTTACCCCCGAGCTCATTGAGGAGCACCTGCATTCTCGCTTTGGCGCGGAGCTTCAGGGCGTGGAGACCTATTTGGGGCAGGTGACCGCCGAGGTGGCCCCGGAGGTCATCGCCGAAGTCGGCGCCTTCCTACGGGACAGCCCAACCTTTCGCTTCGAGCAGCTGGTCGATCTTTGCGGTGTGGATTACTTGGAGTACCGGGACCATCCCCCCGACGCCCCTCGGTTCGCTGCCGTTTATCATCTGCTCTCCGTAACGCACAATCACCGCCTCCGGCTACGGGTCCGGGTCCCCGAGGAGCGGCCGGTCCTACCCTCGGTGATAGGGGTGTGGGCAGGTGTCAACTGGTTCGAGCGGGAGGCCTTCGACATGTTCGGTCTGATCTTTGAGGGCCATCCGGACCTTCGGCGTATCCTGACGGACTACGGCTTTGCCGGCCATCCCTTCCGCAAGGACTTCCCGCTGGTTGGGCACGTGGAAATGCGCTACGACCCGGATCGGGGCCGAGTGGTCTATCAGCCGGTGACGATCGAGGAGCGCAATTTGGTTCCGCGTACCCATTGGCAGGAAGGCGCCGACGATGGCTGAGATTCGCAATTATACTCTGAATTTCGGTCCTCAGCATCCGGCCGCTCACGGGGTGCTGCGCTTGGTTCTGGAGCTCGACGGCGAGGTGGTGGAGCGCGCCGATCCTCATATCGGTCTGCTGCATCGAGGCACGGAGAAGCTTGCCGAGCACAAGACCTACATGCAGGCCCTGCCCTACTTCGATCGGCTGGACTATGTCTCCATCCTTCCCAACGAGCACGCCTTTTGCCTGGCGGTAGAGGCCCTGCGCGGGATCGAGGTCCCTGAACGGGCCCAGTATATCCGGGTCATGTTCGATGAGATCACCCGGATCCTGAATCATCTGCTATGGCTTGGGGCCCATGCCTTAGATGTGGGCGCCATGACGGTTTTCCTATACACCTTCCGGGACCGGGAATGGCTCATGGATGCCTACGAAGCGGCTAGCGGGGCGCGATTGCACGCCAATTACTATCGCCCCGGAGGGGTCAACCGGGATCTTCCCGATTCCATGCCTCAATACCAACCGTCCAAGTGGCATTCCGAGGAAGACCTCAAGGAGATGAACCGATATCGCGAGGGCTCTCTTCTCGATTTTATTGAGGGCTTCATTGAGGAGTTCCCTGCTCGGATTGATGAATTGGAGACCTTGCTAACCGACAATCGTATCTGGAAGCAGCGCACGGTGGGCATCGGGGAGGTTTCTCCGGAGCGTGCCCTTCAGCTTGGCTTTACCGGTCCCATGCTTCGCGGCTCGGGAGTGGAGTGGGACCTGCGCAAGAAACAGCCCTATGCCGTCTATGATCGGATGGATTTCCGCATTCCCGTGGGGACTAATGGGGACTCCTATGATCGCTATCTGGTTCGGGTCGAGGAGATGCGCGAATCGCTGAAGATCATTCGCCAATGCGTGGATTGGTTAAGGGAGAATCCTGGCCCTGTCCGAACCAGCGATTACAAGGTTATGCCCCCGCCACGGGCCGAGATGAAGCAGTCCATGGAGGCTCTTATCCACCATTTCAAGCTCTTTAGCGAGGGCTTCCATATCCCGCCGGGGGAGACCTATCAAACAGTCGAGCATCCTAAAGGGGAATTCGGAGCGTACCTGATCTCTGACGGGGCCAACAAGCCCTATCGCTTAAAGATCCGAGCCGCCGGCTTTCCCCATCTGGCCGCTATGGACGAGATGACCCGAGGCCACATGCTAGCCGATGTGGTGACTATCCTCGGTAGCCTGGACATTGTCTTTGGGGAGATTGACCGCTAGGCCATGGAACTCCCCGAACGTATCACCCGTCGCATCGACCAAGCCCGCGCCCGTTATCCGGCCGATCAGCCGCGGGCGGCCCTAATCGATGCCTTGCATGCTGCGCAGGATGAGTTTGGATGGCTGGATCAGGCAACCCTTGATGCAGTGGCCGAGTATTTGGGCTTGGAGCCGATCAAGGTCTACGAAGCCGCTACTTTCTACGATATGTTCAACCGCGAGCCGGTGGGCCGCCATCATGTGCGAGTGTGCACCAACATCTCCTGCTGGCTCTGCGATAGCGATCGGATCCTCGATCACCTGCGTCAGCGCCTCGGCATCGACCTGGGCGAGACCACTAAAGACGGCCGCTTTACCCTTGCTGAGGTGGAGTGCTTGGGGGCCTGTGGCGGAGCGCCGGTGGTCTGGATTGGTCGTACCTACTACGAAAACATCACCCCCGAGCGGATGGATGAGATCCTAGATGGCCTCGATTGAACCGGGCTGGTCACAAGGGATTTTTACCAAGGAACTGAGCAGGCGGGCCTATGCCGAGCTACCCTGAAGACTACGAGCTGGTTACCCTCGCTGGGACCTACGAGAAGGATGCGTATACCCTCCGGGCTTACCGAGACCGGGGTGGGTACACGGCGATGCGCACGGTCTTGGCTGAGGGCATGACCCGAGAAGATGTCATCGCGGAGGTGAAGGCATCGGGGCTGCGTGGCCGAGGGGGTGCCGGCTTCCCGACCGGGCGTAAGTGGTCGTTTATGCCGCCGGCCGACGGCGACCAGCCTAAATATCTCGCTTGCAACGCCGACGAGGCCGAGCCCGGGACCTTCAAGGACCGGGATATCATGCGTTATAACCCCCACCAGCTCATCGAGGGCATGATCATCGGCGGTTACGCTATTGATGCCACGGTGGGCTATGTCTACATCCGGGGTGAGTTCTGGGAACCCTACGAGCGGGTCCAGCAGGCCATCGACGAGGCCTATGCAGCAGGCTATCTCGGCCGCAATCTGTTGGGCTCGGGGGTGGATTTCGATCTCTACATCCACCGCGGGGCTGGGGCCTACATCGCCGGCGAGGAGACGGCGATGTTGGAATCCATTGAGGGCAAGAAGGCCTTACCCCGATTCAAGCCGCCCTATCCTGCCAATTACGGGATCTTTGGCCGCCCGACCACCGTGAATAATGTCGAAACGCTGGCCTCAGTGCCCCCCATCATTAACCGAGGGGCGCGATGGTTCCTGGAGCTGGGCACTCCCAAGTCAGGGGGAACCAAGATCTTTTCTGTTTCGGGCCATGTGGAGCGGCCCGGTAACTACGAGCTGCCCATGGGAACCCCTTTTGCGGAGCTTTTGGAGATCGCCGGCGGGGTGAGTGGCGGCAACCGCTTGAAAGCGGTGATCCCCGGTGGCCCCTCCGTCCCCATGGTTCCCGCCGACGTCATTATGGCCACGCATCTCGATTACGAGTCACTGAGCGAAGCGGGCACCATGCTAGGAGCGGGCTCGGTGATTGTCATGGATGAGCGTACCTGTATCGTCCGTGCCGTGGATCGCCTGGCGAAATTCTTCTTCCACGAGTCCTGCGGTCAGTGCACCCCCTGCCGAGAAGGCTCGGGATGGATCTATCGGATGATCCATCGGATCGAGAAGGGGGACGGACGCTTGGCCGATCTGGATACCTTGCTGGACGTGGGATCGCGCATTGAGGGTCGGACCATATGCGCCTTCGGGGACGCCGAAGTGGCCCCTGTCGCGAGCTCCCTCAAGCATTTCCGAGAGGAATACGAGGCGCATATCCAGCAACAGGGCTGCCCGGCTGCTGCGGCGGCGGAAGAGCTCCCAGGGGTGGCTCGAGCTGGCTAGCTCTTCGGAGGGAGCTGCGAGGCGAGATCGGCGATTCCAGTCTACCGACAAGGATGATGCGGTAATGGCGCAAATCTACATCAACGACCAGCCCTATACCGTGGCCGACGATCGGATGCTCATTGAGGCGACCGATGCTTTCGGTGTCGATGTGCCGCGATTTTGTTACCACCGTAAGCTGTCGGTAGCGGCCAACTGCCGGATGTGTCTGGTGGAAATAGAGAACCGGCGAACCCCGGCTCCGGCCTGTGCCACCCCCGTCGCAGAGGGCATGCGGGTGCATACCCACTCGCATCTGGCCTTAGAGGCACGGCGCTCCATTATGGAATTCTTACTGATCAATCATCCCCTGGATTGCCCAATCTGTGATCAAGGGGGCGAATGCGATCTCCAGGATTTTGCGCTCGCCCACGGTTCGGGCCGTTCCCGCTACCGGGAGCCCAAACGTTCGGTGGAGGACGAGGACCTTGGCCCCCTGATCGAGACCGAGATGACTCGCTGCATCCATTGCACCCTTTGCGTCCGTTTCGGGGAGGAGATCGGCGGCATGGCTGAGCTTGGCGCCACTTTCCGCGGTGAGGAGATGGAAATCGGGACCCATGTTGGGCGCACGGTGGAGTCCGAGCTCTCCGGGAACATGATTGATCTGTGTCCGGTTGGGGCGCTCACTTCCAAGCCCTATCGTTACAAAGCCCGGGTGTGGGAGATGCGTCACCATGCCACCATCTGCCCTCACTGCTCGGTCGGGTGCAATATCAAAGTGGAAGAGGTTGACGACGAGGTTAAGCGGGTCCTCCCAAGCCCTAATGAAGCGATCAATGAGGAATGGATTTGCGATAAAGGCCGGTTCTCCTACGAGGCGGTCCATAGTAATCGGGTAGCTGATCCCCACCTATTTTTCGGTGGCGAGTGGCATCCGGTCTCCTGGGAAGCCGCTTTCGAAGCGGCGCTCAAAGGCCTCCAGTCGATCGGCTCCGATCTTGCGGCTGCCGTGGCGCCCACGGCCACCTTGGAGGAGCAATGGCTTACCCAGCACCTGGTGCGGGGTCTCGGCGGTACCGATGTCGATCATCGTTTGGGGCTTGCTGACGTCCATCTCGATGAACACATTGCTGATGCGACCCCCTTGTTGGGCCATACCTTGCCAGAGCTGGAGGCGCTTGATGCCGCCGTAGTGATCGGCGGCAACCCGCGCAAGGATCAGCCCCTGCTCAACCATCGCCTACGCAAGGCGGTTGGGCGTGGGGCGCAGGTATCTGCCCTCAATCCGATCCGCTACCCTCGCAATATGCCTCATTTCC
>CAYVMM010000046.1:0-9440 GCA_964452535.1 uncultured Gammaproteobacteria bacterium
GGTGATCGCTTCCGGCGGCATCCACACCCTCGATGACCTCTGGGCCCTCAAGGCCATTGAGGCCGACGGCGTCAGCGGCGCCATTACCGGTCGCGCCATCTACGAGGGCACCCTGAACTTCGCCGAGGCCAACGAGGTGGCGAGCAGCAATGCTGGCTAAGCGTGTCATCCCCTGCCTGGACGTGGATGCGGGACGGGTGGTCAAAGGAGTGCGGTTCGCTGGGATTCGCGATGCCGGCGACCCGGTTGAGATCGCTCGGCGTTACGATGAGGCCGGGGCCGACGAATTGGTCTTCCTCGACATCACTGCCAGCCATGAGGATCGGGCGACCCTTATCGAGGTGGTGGAAGCTGTGGCGGCCCAGGTCTTCATCCCCTTAACCGTGGGCGGTGGTATCCGCACCACGACCGATGTCCGCAGGCTCTTACGGGCGGGGGCTGATAAAGTGGCCATTAATACGACTGCGGTCAAGCACCCGGCGCTGATCTCGGAGGCAGCGCAGCGCTTCGGAAGCCAGTGCATTGTGGTGGCCATCGATGCCAAAGAAACGGGAAGGGAAGGGCAATGGCATGTGCATACACGCGGGGGGCGCCACGACACGGGGCTTGATGCCCTTGCCTGGGCTCGCGAGGTGGCAGATCGTGGAGCGGGTGAGATCCTGTTAACCAGCATGGACCGCGACGGCACCAAGGACGGATTCGACCTGGCGTTGACCCAGGCAGTAGCGGCCACGGTACCGGTGCCGGTGATTGCCTCCGGAGGTGTGGGGACCTTGGCGCATTTGTGGGAGGGGGTTCGGGAGGGTGGGGCCGACGCCGTCTTGGCTGCCTCCATCTTTCATTTCGGTGAGCATACCATTGCGGAGGCCAAAGAGGCCTTGGCCACGGGGGGGATCGAGGTGCGCCAATGAATACACAAGCCTGGCTGGAGCAGGTGGCCTGGGACGATCAGGGTCTGGTAGCGGTGGTGGCCCAAGACGCGGATACCCGGGAAGTCCTCATGCAGGCCTACATGGACCGAGCTGCCCTGGCGGCCACCGTTCGCGATGGACTCGCGACCTATTGGTCCCGCTCCCGGTCGACGATCTGGCGTAAAGGAGAGACCTCGGGCAACTATCAGGTCCTAGAAGCGATCCGTTTGGATTGCGATAATGATGCAATTCTCCTGCGGGTTCACCAAACGGGTCCCGCTTGCCATACAGGACGTCGTAACTGCTTTTTCCAGCGCCTGGAGGATGGGCAGTGGCAAGAGGCGGCTCTAGCCCCGGCTGGACGCGGGGAACCGTCAATGAGTGAAGAGATTCTCGCGCGTCTCGCGAAGGTCCTTGACGCACGCAAGGAGGCCTCGCCGGAAGTTTCCTACGTGGCCTCCCTGTACGCGAGGGGAAGCAATAAGATCCTAGAAAAGGTGGGGGAGGAAGCCGTCGAAGCGATCCTCGCGGCCAAGGACGGCGACCGGGAAGCCCTGATTGCGGAAACCGCCGATCTGTGGTTTCACAGTTTGGTCATGCTTTCCGAGCAAGATCTGGACCCGGCGGATGTGCTTACTGAGCTGGAGAGGCGTTTCGCCGTCTCGGGTCACGCAAAGGGGGGGACACCGGATGAGCAAGATTAGCCCCCCTTCCTGAGGCCGACCGGGCCGGAGGTAATAACCATGTTTGGTGGGTTCGGCATTCCCGAGCTGCTGATTGTGTTAGTGATCGTCCTTGTTTTCTTCGGTGCCGGCAAGCTTCCCGAGATCGGCAGTGCCCTCGGCAAAGGGATTCGGGGCTTCCGGCAGTCCATGGAAAGTGGTGACGGTAACGACCAAGCGTCCCAAGGAGCCCCGACCGAGAGCCTGGACCACGAGCCGGGGAAAACCTTCGAGGGGACTGCCGTTAGAAGCGAGGACGAGGAGAAGTCTAAGCAATAGCCCCCACTACCTCGTATCCTCTTACTCGGGGAGTCCTCGCTGTGTTTGATATCGGCTTTTTTGAGACCTTGGTGATTGGCCTTATCCTCCTGTTGGTGGTGGGTCCCGAGCGCCTGCCGGAGGTGGCCCGCACGCTTGGCGGGTGGGTGCATCAAGCCAGGCAATATGTGGCCTCGATTACCTCGGAAGTCGGCCAGGATCTCCGTCTTAGCGAATTGGATCAGCAGACCCGACAGGCTACTGATCCAGGGCCTCGGCCTTCGGATTCGGCATCGTCCGCTGGCACGGAGCCCAGCCTAAGCGAGCGAGCCCCCGACTCAGGAGCCGAGGAAACGGGCTCGGATGAGAGCGGGTCGAGGACCGCAGGGCCCGCTTTCGATGGGGAGCCGAAAAAAAGACCCGGGTTGGGATCCCGATAGCCGTGGCTGAGTCCAGTGATGAGCGAGCCGATACCCTTGTCGGCCATCTACGCGAGCTTAAGAGCCGGCTCATCCGGGCCTTAGGTGTGGTTGCGATCGGTTTTGGGATGGCTTATCCCTTCAAGGAGCAACTCTTTGCCTTCCTGGTCGCGCCCATGAATCGGGCCCTTCCCGAGCAATCCTCCTTCATCTTTACCAATCCGGCCGAGGCCTTCTTTACCTATCTCAAGATTGCCTTCCTTGCCGGTTTCCTTCTGGCCCTTCCTGCCGTGCTCTACGAGTTCTGGGCATTTGTGGCGCCGGGCCTGTACCGGAGCGAGCGGCGCGCCTTCTTCCCCGTGCTCTTGCTGTCGATCGGTCTATTCTTTGGTGGGGCCGCATTTAGCTTCTTCTTGGTCTTTCCCCTCGTCTTCGAGTTTCTTGTGGGTTTTGCCGGTGAGGGGATTATGGCCATGCCGACCATGAAGGAGTACCTGGGGTTTGCGATTACCTTGCTTCTGGCCTTTGGCGCCTCTTTTCAGGTGCCTATCGTCTGTATGACCCTGGTACGACTAGGGGCGGTTACGGTCACTAGTCTGCGCGCCAAGCGTCGATACGTCTTCGCGGGTGCCTTCTTATTGGCCGCTATGATCACGCCGCCGGATGTCATCTCCCAGGTGTTGCTTGGGTTCCCGATCTGGTTCCTCTATGAGCTGGGCATCCTCCTTTCCGCTCGCATCTCTTCGCGCCAGGCTGAGGGAGGGGCGGAGCCGAGCTCCTGAGACCCCGTACGACAGCTGCAGTAAGGTTGAGTCGGATCGAATCGGGGCTCAGCGGTAGGGAGCTCAGGTGGTCAGCCGAGAAGACCCTCGGAGAACAGAAACCATGCCCTCCTATAAAGGGGAGCATCAATCCAGTCACCGCCATACCATGGCAAAACGTTTGTTCTCCGTAGTCAGTGCGACTGTTGTTCTAGCCAAGGGGGCGAAAGGGGCATCCCATGGGCGTGGACCGGCAGACACTAGTAGGCTATTGCGACGATTTCCTGGAGATTGGGGCGGTTGAAGATTTCTGCCCTAATGGGCTGCAAGTGGCAGGTCGGAGGCGGGTTGAGCGGATCGTCTCCGGGGTGAGCGCTTGTCAGGCCCTGTTGGATGAGGCAGTGGCCGAAGGGGCTGATCTGCTCCTCGTGCATCACGGCTATTTTTGGAAAGGGGAGGATCCTACCCTGACCGGAATGAAGGGCCGGCGGATCCAAACGCTGATGCAAGCGAATGTTTCCTTGGTGGCTTACCATCTTCCCCTGGACCGCCATCCGGAAGTGGGTAATAATGCCGAGCTGGCCCGTATCCTGGGCATCCATCCCGAGGCAGGCTTCGGACAGCTAGGGGGTGTCGCCATTGGTCTGGGGGGGATCCTCGCAGAAGGTAGCCAGCCCCCAGAGGCCTTTTGCAAGTGGGTAGAGCAGCTCCTGGGCAATCGGGTTCTGCATGTGGCTGGACCGCAAGAGCGAATTCGCCGGGTTGCGCTTTGCAGTGGCGGGGCGCCGGATCTCATCGCTGAGGCGAGCGAAGCGGGCTATGACCTATACCTGAGTGGGGAGTCCAATGAACGGGTGACTCATGCGGCCCGAGAGCTGGGAATTCATTTCTTGGCTGCCGGTCATCATGCCACGGAGCGCCTCGGTGTGCGCGCCCTGGGCGGCCACTTGGCAGCGCGCTTTGATCTCGATCATACCTTTGTGGACATCCCCAATCCCGCTTGAAGAGTGCTGAGCTCGAAGGGGTAGGAGCCGGGCTTGACTGAGCGGGCCGCTTCGAGGAAGCTAGGCCCGGTCTCGCTAGCCAGGTAACGGCCCGCCGGGGCAAAGTAGCACCCTTGCCTCTCAAAGACCGGCTCGCCGCTACCGAGAGTCACTCCCGAGCCAGGATGGGGAACCTCCCCGCCGATGAGGGGTTATGAGCACAGACACGGTCGATCTTAACCGGCGCCGTTTTCTCAATTGGACCGCGGGCGTAGTAGGCGCCGTGGGGATGGGGTACGCCGCGGTTCCCTTCATTCGAAGTATGGCCCCCAGTGCTTCTGTCCAGGCCCAGGCAACGGAAACCGTCGATCTCAACAAGATTGAGCCTGGACAGCGTGTTACCCTCCAATGGCAGGGGAGGCCGATCTGGGTGGTCAAACGCACCGAGCGCATGCTCGCTTCTCTGCAAGCGCCGGAGGTGCTCCAGCAGCTTAAGGATCCCCATTCGCAATTCTCCGACCAACCGGTTTTTGCAGAGAACCCCCACCGTTCTCGCAAGCCTGAAGTGCTCGTCATGGTGGCCATCTGCACCCACCTGGGCTGTATCCCGAGCTACCATCCCGAGGCCGGGGGGGATTTCTGGGCAGGGCTCTGGAAAGGCGGCTTTTTCTGCCCCTGCCATGGCTCCGGATACGACCTCGCCGGTCGCGTCATGGAAGGCAGCCCCGCTCCCCGCAATATGGCTGTTCCTTACTATGAGTACCTTTCTGAGAGCCAGATCCGGATCGGCAAAGCCCGAGGGTAAGGGGGAACACCCGTGAATCGCTTCATTGAATGGGTTGATGCTCGGTTTCCGCTGACGCAATGGCTGCGCCAGCAGCTGATCGAATATTACGCCCCCAAGAACTTCAATTTCTTCTATTTCTTCGGCTCCCTTGCTCTGATGATCTTAGTTATCCAGATCCTCTCCGGGATCTGGCTGACCATGCATTATAAACCCGATGCCGAGCTGGCCTTTGATTCCGTCGAGCATATCATGCGCGATGTGCATTACGGTTGGTTCATCCGGTATCTGCACTCCACCGGAGCCTCTGCCTTTTTTGTTGTCGTTTTCTTACATATGTTCCGGGGGCTCATGTACGGCTCTCATCGCAAGCCTCGGGAACTGGTGTGGCTTGTCGGCGTGCTGATCTTCTTGGTGCTAATCGGCCAGGCCTTTACAGGCTACGTCTTGCCATGGGGACAGATGTCCTACTGGGGGGGGCAGGTAATCATCAATTTGTTTGATGCCCTTCCCTATATTGGCTCCGAGCTTGCGGAATGGATTCGGGGGGGATTCTCGGTCTCGGATCCGACTCTCAATCGGATGTTTGCCTTCCATGTCGTGGCTTTGCCCCTCCTTTTGCTCTTTTTGGTGGGGCTCCATTTAGTGGCCTTACGCACGGTGGGCTCGAATAATCCCGACGGGATTGAGATTAAGCACAACAAGGACGAACAAGGCTATCCCCGGGATGGGATCCCATTCCATCCCTACTATACGGTCAAGGACCTTTTTGGAATGGTGCTCTTCCTGTTCGTGGGGGCAGCAGTGATCTTCTATTTCCCTACGGTCAATGGGCTTTTCTTGGAGCCCGAGAATTTCCAGCCAGCGGATCCCCTACAGACCCCCAAGCACATTAAGCCGGTCTGGTATTTTGGGACCTTCTACGCCATCCTCCGTGCCGTGCCCCATAAGGCGATCGGGGTCGCGCTAATGGGGCTTTCCTTGGCCCTCCTTTTCCTGCTGCCGTGGCTCGACCGCTGCCGAGTCCGCTCCTGGCGATACCGACCTGTCTACCGGCAGATGCTACTGCTATTTGCTGCTAGCTTTCTGATTTTGATGTACTTAGGCGCTCAGCCTCCGACAGCAACCTACATCTTGCTCGCCCGAATCTTTACTGTGATCTACTTTGCTTTCTTTATCACACTGCCGCTTGTGTCCCGATGGGAAAGGCCGGCTCCGGTTCCTGAACGGGTTACAGGAAAGGGATGAAAGCACCGTGAGAATTGGGGCCTATGTTATTGCGCTCGTCCTGTTGGGGGTCTCCGGATTGGCAGCCGCTGAGGAGGGGGTCTCTCTTCGCCACATGGATGCTGATCTTTCCAAAGAGGCCCTTAAAAAGGGGGCTCGGACCTTTGTTAATCACTGCTTCGGCTGTCATTCCCTTTCCCGATTCCGTTATCGCAACTTGGTAGATGATTTGGGAATGGCCAAGCAAAGGGTCGAAGAAGACCTGATGCACGGCACTGGCAGTCTCTACGGCCACATGGGAACGGCCCTGAGTGCCAAGCAGGCTCAGGAATGGCTCGGCGCCCCTCCACCGGACCTCTCGCTGGTTACCCGAGTCAAGGGGAGCGATTGGGTCTATTCCTACCTGCTCGGTTTCTATCGAGATCCGAAGTCCTCGGATGGCTGGGATAATCGGGTCTTCCCCCAGACCGCCATGCCCAATGTGCCCTATCGTATGACGGAAAATGCCCCCGATTTCTATGAGAAGATATCCCCCGCGGACCATGGGGAGAAGGGACCGGACACTCGCCCTGAACCCCCGCCGGCGCTCCATGCCAAGATCAAGAACCTGGTTTCCTTTTTGGTCTATGCGAGTGACCCCTCGGTCCTCACTCGCTACCGCCTAGGCCCTTGGGTCTTAGGCTTCCTCGCTGTCTTGGGAGGGCTTACCTACTGGATTAAGCGGGAATATTGGCGAGATGTCCACTGAGGTTGGCTCGAAAGAATTCCTCAGGCTCCAATAGGGAGCAGCGGCTATGTCCGCTAACCGTTCCAGCTGGAAAGCGCGTTTCTACCGCTTCCTCTATCCACCATGGCCCGAGGACCTTTCGCATCTTTCGCCCACGCAAATCGCGGCTTTTCGCGCCCACCAAATCTTTGCCGCCCTGCTCCGGGATCTCTGGGCAGGAGGGTTGACCCTCCGCACCACCAGCTTGGTCTATACTACGCTCCTTTCGCTTGTTCCTCTGCTTGCCTTCAGCTTTTCGGTTCTCCAAGGCTTCGGTGTCCATAACCAGCTCGAGCCCTTCCTGCTCCGCTTTCTCGAGCCTCTTGGCCCAGAGAGAGACCGGTTCGTCCAACGCATTCTGGCGTTCGTAAGTAATATCGAGGTTGGGGTGCTGGGCGCCGTTGGCTTGGGATTCCTGATGGTCACAGTGGGCTCACTGATCTACAAGATCGAGACAGATTTCAATTTCATCTGGGACATTCAAGAGGGGCGCCATTGGCCCCGAAGCCTGGGGGGCTACTTGAGCGTCATTCTAGGAGGCCCGATCCTTCTGTTTACGGCAAGCGGAATGGCTAGTTCAGTCATGGGATCCCGATTGGGAGAGGTTTTGGCCACCACCGAGCCGTTCCGGAGCCTGCTTTTCCTTGCCAGCGAGCTCCTTCCCACTTTGCTTGTGGTAGCGGCAGCGACCTTGATGTACCGCTTGATCCCCAATACCCAGGTTTCCTTCTCGGCTGCTCTGCTCGGTGGGGCTGTAGCCGGCGTTCTCTGGTATGGATGCGGCTGGATTTTTGGGACCTTTATTGGCACCTCCACCCGTTACACCTTTATCTATTCCGGCTTCGCCATTGGTCTAGTCTTTATGATCTGGCTCTATGTGGTCTGGTTGATCCTGCTCGTTGGTGGAAGAATCGCCTTCTATTTCCAGAATCCCCACTACATGCGCTACCCCGATCCTGAGTCCCTTTTGACAAGCCGGCTTCGAGAGCTCGCTGGTTTGACGATCCTTTGCCTGATTGAAGAGGCCTTCCTACGCGGAAAGGCCCCCTGGACAGCCCGGCAGCTGGAGATTCGATTGGCCCTGCCCCGCCGTCCTCTAAACGGCCTGCTTGCGGATCTGGAGGATGCGGGCCTTATCGTGGCCATTCGTGGCGAGCCGATTGCCTATTTGCCCGCCCAGGAGCCGGTTCGCATTACCGTCAAGGAGGCCCTCGATGCCCTCCATGATTATAGGAAGAGGGAGGAGTGGGGGGAGGGCTTCCGTATCCGTCCTCACCCAGGAGCCGAGGCCATATTGGATCAAGTCGAGAAAAGGCTGAAGCGAGACTTCGAGGAAGTGACTTTAACCTCTTTCCTAAACGACGAGAAACCGAAATCGAGCCTTCTGGAGGCTATACTCGGAACCGCTAGGTGGGAGTCTGAACGCTGGTAGCAAGCCCAAAGTCCACCGGATTTCCCCCGAGCGGCACAGGGCAGGAGGCTAGCGATTGCATGCCGGCCTCTTTGCCCCTTATGTAGAGCAGCCCCAGTCGGGGTCATTACAACCAAAATCCGGCGCTACGGAGGTTCGCCCAATGCCCACCTACGAGTACGCTTGCACTTCCTGTGGCCATCACCTGGAGGTCAGGCAGCGCATTACGGAGAATCCCCTGACCGAATGCCCCGAATGCCACGAGCCGGAGCTGCGCAAGCTCCTGAGCAGCGCGGGCAGTTTCGTCCTCAAGGGTGGAGGGTGGTTCCGGGACGGGTACGCTAGTTCCAGCGAGCGCAAGTCTGACTCGCCGGCCGGGGACTCCGACAGCTCGGGGGCCTCCCAGAACAAGCGCGAGTCCACGGCTGAGTCCACGGCTACCGAGTCCAGGAATTGACATTGGCTGTACCGGTACGCACGGGAGCGTTCCCTTCCGAACGCCTCCCGTTTTAACTCCGGGGCTGTCAAGCCGGACCTCGTTGCTGCTCCCTCTGTTTCCGTTCCGTCCCTTTCCTGGGCGGCCCACAGTTCCCGTCCTCAAGACTCCGACTGAACTGATCTGGACAGAAGGCGGACATGGAACCTCTCGGTCTGGTTATCACCACCCTGGGCGCCCTCTTACTCCTCGGGCTTTGTGGGGACCTGCTGTCCCGCTGGGTTCCTTTGCCCCGGGTGACCTTGCTGGTGCTCTTCGGGATCCTCGTCGGTCCCCCCGGGCTGAACTTTCTCCCGATCGAGGCCGAGGAGTGGTATCCCTTCATCAGCGACATTGCGTTGCTCATGATCGGGTTCCTTCTCGGCGGTAAGCTGTCCCTGGCCAATCTGCGGGAGGTGGGTCGGCATGTCCTGGTTATCTCCCTGTTTGAGGTGATGGGGGCGTCGCTTTGTGTCTTTGGGGGGCTGCTCCTGATTGGCACTCCCACGGTGCTGGCGCTGATCCTGGCGGGGATTGCCCCGGCCTCCGCGCCGGCTGCGGTCAATAATGTGGTTGAGGAGCTCCGCGCCGAAGGGAAGTACACCAACACCCTCCTGGGTATCGTCGCCATCGACGACGCCTGGGGCCTGATCGTTTTCTCCCTGCTGCTGGCTCTGGGGCAGGCCCTGGCCCCCGGGGCCGACGGGGCGCCCCTCAGCGCCC
>CAYVMM010000047.1:0-9395 GCA_964452535.1 uncultured Gammaproteobacteria bacterium
GGCCTTCCCGGCCCTCCGGCTCGCCAGCGTAATCGAGGATCAGGAAAGGATAGAGGCGAACGGCGTAGTCAGGCTGGATGTGGTCGAAGGCAGGGTAGGACTCGACGGTCACCACTTGGATACCGAGCTCTTCAGCTAGCTCCCGTCGCAGGGCCCGCTCGGGGGACTCGTCCGGCCAAAGCTTACCCCCGGGAAACTCCCAGATACCCCCGCCGGGCCGATCCGAGTGGCGACTGCCAAGGAGATAACACTGATCCCAAGGGATCAGGCCGACTGCCACGCGGAGGGTCGACTCAGCTCCGGTACTCGGCATTGATGGTGATATATTCGTGGGAGAGATCGCAGGTCCACATCCAGGAATCGGCCGAACCCCGGCCTAGCTCCAGAGTCAGTGGAACCTCCTCTTCCGCTAGGGCCTTGGCTCCAGCCGCCTCAGCGTAATCCGGGTCTGCTGTCCCCCTATGGACCACCCGGATCTCTCCCAGATACAGATCCACTTGGCGCCAGTCCACTTCCCCCCTCAAAGCCGCCCCGGCCGCTGCCAGGATTCGTCCCCAGTTGGGATCCTCCGCATAGAAGGCGGTCTTCACCAGGGGCGAGCGGGCGATCCCCGCAGCTACCCGATCCCCCTCCTCGGCATCGACAGCCCCCTTTACGCGAAGGGTAAGCAATTTGGTAGCACCCTCGCCGTCGGCCACGACCGCCCAGGCCAAGTCTTGGAAGACTTCGGTCACTGCTGCCATTAGATCCGGGAAGTGAGGATCGGTCACTTGATCGAGGCGGTCGATGGGCACAGTGCCAGTAGCTGAAAGGGTAACAGCATCATTGGGCGAGGTCTCCCCGTCCACACTGATGCGATGGAAGCTCTCCTTGACCCCAGCATGCAGCAGCGCCTGAAGGGGTTGCTGAGCCACCGGAGCATCCGTGGCCACGAAGGCGAGCATAGTGGCCATGTCGGGGTGAATCATCCCCGAGCCCTTGGCGATCCCGGTAACGGTAACGGGTTCTCCCGCCAGCTCAAGGGTTCGGCTCGCCGCCTTTGGGTAGGTATCGGTCGTTCGGATGGCCTCGGCAGCCCGCCACCAAGCTTCGGCTTCCGATCGAGGAGCAGCAAGGCAAACCGGCAAGGCCGCTTCCAATTCCGGTAAAGGGAGGGATTCGCCAATTATCCCCGTGGAGAACGGCACCACCTCGCTTACCGTAACACCGGCAAGCTCGGCAGCAGCCCGACAAGTGGCCCGGGCCGCCTCCATACCCGCTTCCCCCGTCGCCGCATTGGCAATGCCCGAGTTGATAAGGAGCACTCGGGGGCTACTGCACCTCAGATGCTCGCGAGCGAGGTGGATGGGGGCCCCTTGCAGGCGATTGCGGGTGAAGACCGCAGCCGTTTGAGCCCCCGCCTCCAGGACAAGGGCAGTCAAGTCTAGGCGGTCAGTCCAGCGCAGTCCAGCGGCCGCCGCTCCCCAACGAAGCCCATCGACCGGCGCCAGATCTGGGCGAACATTGTCCCCTACGGCCATGAGAGTCAGCTTGCCTTACCGCAGCATTGCTTGTACTTCTTCCCCGAACCACAGGGGCAAGCCTCATTGCGGCCGATCTTGCGCCCTTGGCGACGATAGGGCTGTGGTCGGGGCTCTTCTTCGACTATCGACTGGCTCGCGGGGGCCGCTTGGGCAGCTGCCTGAGCAGGAGCGGCCTCAGCCGATTCGGAGGCAACGGCTCTTTCAGCAGAAGGATGCTGATATTCAATCTCACCAGGCGAGGACCGCGCCTCCTCCAGCTCCTCCACATCGGACTCGGCATGGATCTGAACTTTGTAGAGCAGCTCAACCACTTCCTGCTTGAAACGCTCCAAGAGGCTTTCAAAGAGGGTGAAGGCCTCCCGCTTATACTCCTGGACAGGCTGGCGCTGGGCATAGCCCCGCAGGTGAATCCCCTCCTTGAGGTGATCCATGGCGGCGAGGTGGTCCTTCCACTGGGTATCAAGGACTTGGAGAGTGGCCACCTTCTCGAGCTCCCGCATCACCTCAGAGCCGACACTTGCCTCCTTCTCGCGGTAATAATCCGTCAGGGCCTTCCATAAAGACCCTTTAAGGGTCTCCTCATAGAGGTTGGGGTTCTCCTCCAACCATTGACGCACCGGCAGGTGCATGCCGAAAACGTGGAACAAGGCCTCTTCCAAGCCCTTGGTATCCCACTCCTCCTCCACCGACTGCGGGGGGATGTGCTGATGGAATACCGAATCAAGGACACTCTCGCGGAAGGCCTCGATGGTTTCGGAAATGTCCTCCGCTTCCATCAGATGACGACGCTGCTCATAGATGAGCTGACGCTGTTGGTTGGCAACGTCGTCGTATTCCAGGAGCTGTTTGCGGATATCGAAATTGCGCCCTTCCACTTTGCGCTGAGCATTAGAGATGGCCTTGTTGAGCCAAGGATGCTCAATGGGCTCCCCTTCGGACATCCCCATGCGCCCCATAAGGCTGCCCACCCGCTCGGAAGCGAAAATGCGCAAGAGATCGTCTTCCAAGGACAGGAAGAAGCGGGAAGAGCCCGGATCCCCCTGCCGGCCAGAACGCCCTCGAAGCTGATTGTCGATGCGCCGGGATTCATTGCGCTCGGTACCAACCACGTGCAGCCCTCCCAGCGCCACCACGTGGTCATGACGCTCCTGCCAGTCAGCCCGCACTTGCTCCTTGCGACGCTCCTTTTCCGATTCGGAGAGGGATTCGTCAGCGTCGATGGCCTCCAGCTCCTGGTCCAGATTGCCTCCTAAGACAATGTCCACACCCCGACCGGCCATATTGGTGGCAATGGTTACGGCACCTGGCCGCCCGGCCTGAGCGATGATCTCGGCTTCCTTCTCGTGGTACTTGGCATTCAGGACATTATGCGGAATGCCGCTCCTCTCGAGCGCTTCGGAGACCTCTTCCGAGACAGCGATGGAGGCCGTTCCCACCAGAACCGGCTGACCTTGCTGGTAGCACTCCTGGATCTCCTCCTGGATGGCCGCCATCTTCTCCGACTTGGTCCGATAGACCACATCATCCAGATCCTGGCGGATCATGGGCTTGTGGGTGGGTACCACGACCACCTCAAGGCCGTAGATCTGGTGGAACTCCGTGGCCTCCGTGTCGGCGGTTCCAGTCATTCCGGCAAGCTTGTCGTAGAGCCGGAAATAGTTCTGAAAAGTGATCGAGGCCAGGGTCTGGTTTTCGTTCTGGATAGGCACACCTTCCTTAGCCTCTACAGCTTGATGCAGCCCATCACCCCACCGCCGACCAGGCATCATCCGGCCAGTAAACTCATCGATAATGATGACCTTGTCATCCCGAACGATGTAATCCTTCTCGCGGGCAAACAGGGCGTGGGCGCGCAGAGCTTGACTTACGTGGTGAACCAAGCCCACATTGGCCGCATCGTAAAGGCCACCCTCGCTGAGCATCCCCCCTTCTCGGAGAAGCTGCTCGACCCTTTCATTGCCCTCCTCAGTGAGGGTAACCTGACGCGCTTTTTCGTCGATGGAATAATCGGTCTCCGGATTCAACTGGCGGATCAGCCGGTCAATCCGGTGATAGAGCTCGGTGCTCTCATCGGTGGCTCCGGAGATGATGAGTGGGGTACGGGCCTCATCGATTAGAATGGAATCCACCTCATCAACGATGGCATAGGGGTGCCCTCGTTGGACTTGGTCTTCCTTTCGAAAGGCCATATTGTCCCGAAGATAATCGAAGCCGAACTCGTTGTTGGTGCCGTAGGTCACGTCACAGGCGTAAGCGGCCTGACGCTCAGTCGTGTCCATACCGGCTTGGATAGTGCCGACGGTAAGTCCCAAAAAGCGATACACCTGCCCCATCCACTCGGCATCCCGCCGAGCCAGATAATCGTTTACGGTAACCACGTGGATGCCTTGCCCAGCAAGGGCATTGAGGTAGATGGGCAAGGTCGCAACCAGTGTCTTACCTTCCCCGGTCTTCATTTCCGCGATTCGTCCCTCGTGCAAGACGATCGCGCCAAGCAGTTGGACATCAAAGGGCCGCATGCCGAGGATCCGTCGGCTCGCCTCGCGAACGGTAGCAAAGGCTTCGGGCAAGAGATCATCCAGGGTCTCGCCGTCGGCCAATCGGGCGCGGAATTGCTCTGTCCGGCCCGCCAGTTCCGCTTCGGAAAGGCGACGAGCGTCGGCCTCGAAGGCATTCACTTGATTCGCCAACTTGTAGTAGCGTTTGAGGAGGCGATCGTTGCGGGTACCGAAGGTCTTACCGATCAGCTTGGTCAGCATGGCCAATTAGTTCCAGCGGGTGAAAGGAAAGGGGGAGTACTGCCCACTCCCGAACAGTATCGAGACAGGGGCTTGGCTTCTCAGTATGCTTGGTCCCCTGGGAGGGGGGCTGGGTTCGCTCGCAGACGCTGGCCCTCCTCCAGCGCTCTCGAGCTTTACTTCCCTGGAAACCTGGGGTCTCCTCAGGAGGATCGCCTCATCCTGCCCGGAGTCGCAAGGTGAATGGAAGTTGAGGGAATTGTAGAATAGCGTATCAAGGGCCCCCGAGCAAAGGTCTTAATCCTTTTGAGGGACAATCACCTCAGTCCGCTCGCCGAAATTCTGCACGAACTTCTTGCCCGTCAAGGCCTGTGTAGCGGGGTGGACGATCTGATCATCCTGAACCGGGCTTGGCTATGGGCTGCCGGGCCTACTTGGCAGGGCATCAGTTGGGTAGCAGGATGGCGAAGTGGCTATCTCCGGGTGCTCGTAACCACGCCCGCCGCTGCCACACGCCTGCGTTTCGAGGCAAAGGGCATTTGTGAGCGTTTTTACGACCTAGGCTGGAAGGAGGTGGAAGGGATCCAGCCGAAGATCCAGCCAGAGCGCGAACAACGATCTTCTCGCAGAAGCCGACGCTACAGCGAAGAGGCAGCCGCCGCGGTCGCGGAAGGGGCCCGTCAGGTCCCGGATACGGGAACTCGCCAAGCCCTTGAGCAACTTGCCCGGCATCTCGCTCAGCCTCCTCACTAGCCACTAGCGAAAGCCAATGGCTCGCCTAGCCGGCCGTTGAAAACCCTTTTCAACGGCCGGCTTTCACCGCTGAAAGCGGTGAAAGGGAAAAGGCCTTTTCCTGGAAACCCCGGAAAAGCAACCGGTTGCCTGTTTTCCTAGACAAGCGGAGCCGGCCGGCTCCGCTGCTACCAGGGCGATGAAAAGGGGTTTTCATCGCCCTGCTAGAGCCTAGTGAGAGCAGCCAGTCGAGCTCCGAATCGCAGCCCTAACCAGACCAAGACCAGGATAAGCACCACTTGCAGGATTCGACCGGCCCACCGCCCATAGATCGATTGGCGGGTTATCACCCATAACAAGAGGCAAGTCAGCACAGCAATCCCACCGAGAGCGAGAGCAGCACGCAGGATTAGCATCAACCAACTCCTGGCCACCGGCTATCAGGAAGGAATGGGATCTCGGTGGGGCCAGGGGGAGCCCCCTCCCTGGTCCCACTCCACGTACTCCCAGGCTTGATTGTCGGCGAGCAGGTTACGTAGGAGATGCTTATTCAAGGTGTGCCCAGACTTGTAACCGCGGAAATGCCCCAGAATAGGATGACCTAGGAGATAGAGATCCCCGATGGAGTCTAGGACCTTGTGCCGGACGAATTCATCATGATAGCGCAGCCCCTCTTCATTGAGGACACAGTGATCGGCGACGACTACCGCATTGTTCAGATTGCCGCCGAGAGCGGCCCCTTGTTCCTGTAGCCATGCCACATCGCGGTAGAAACCGAAGGTTCGAGCCCGACTCACCTCTCGGGTGAAAGCCGTCTCCGAGAAGTCCATCGTGACCTCATTATTGCGCATCAGGGGGTGATCGAAATCAATGGTAAAGTGGATGCGCAGGGTGGGGGCGGGATCGAAGCGGATCCAGCGGTCCCCATCAACGGTTTCCAACCGCTTTCGGATCCGGATAAAACGCCTGGCTGCCTTCTGCTCCTGGAGACCAGCGCACTGTAAGAGGAAAACAAAAGGAGCCGAAGAGCCATCCATAATGGGCACCTCGGGGCCTTCCAGATCCACGAAGACATTATCGATACTGAGGCCGGCAAAGGCGGCCATTAGGTGCTCCACAGTGGCTACCCGGGCACCATTGAGCCCCAAGGTGGAGCATAGGGTGGTATCGACCACATTCTCCACACCTGCAGGGATCTCAGGGCGGTCGGGGAGATCTGTCCGCCGAAAGACGATGCCACTGTCCTCCGGAGCCGGTCGAAGCGTAATCCCCACCTTTTCTCCCGAATGCAGTCCGATGCCGGTACCCCGGATCGTGTTGCGCAGTGTCCGCTGTGCAACCATAATCTCCCCGATCGATATTCCTGGGCTCCCAGTTCGAGCGCTGGTTCACAGATCCCCAATAGGGGGAAATCCCCTTCCACCTCGGGTTCGAGCCGCTCCTTCAGGCAATCGCGAGCAGGAGGCGAAAGGCCCCGAACCCCGGGTGGGCGAGTGAAGATGAAACTCAATCAGCCTGCTTGCGCAGAAAAGCCGGAATATCCAGGTACTCCTCATCTACCCCTTGTTCTTGGGCCTCCCGCTGCCGCCTTAGATAGGTGGGCGTGTCCAAGGACTGGCCACTCTCTTTCATGGCACGGGAAATCCGCGTTCCTGCAGAAGCCTTGCGCTGCGGGGAGGCTTTGCCCAACCCGGTGGCAACCACGGTAACCCGCAGCTCATCAGCGAGCTCGGGATCGAGGACCGTGCCCATTACCACATTGGCCTCCTCCGAGGCGAACTCGCGCATCACATTACCCACTGACTCGAATTCACTGATTGCCATATCCATGCCTGCGGTTACATTAACCAGCACACCCTTGGCACCGGAGAGATCCATATCTTCTAGAAGGGGGCTCGAGATGGCGTGGTTGGCGGACTCCTCAGCCCGATCCTGCCCTGTGGCACCCGCTGAGCCCATGACTGCCATCCCCATTTCGGACATGACCGTTCGCACATCGGCAAAGTCGACGTTGATCAGACCCGGGCGAGTGATCAGCTCCGAGATTCCCTGAACCGCCCCCAAGAGCACATCATCAGCGCGCTTGAAGGCATCAAGCAGGCTTGCCTTGCGCCCCATCACCGATAGCAGTTTCTCGTTGGGGATGGTGATCACTGAATCAACGTACTTGGACAGCGCCTCGATCCCCGCTTCCGCCTGCTGCATTCGCTTCTTGCCCTCGAACTCAAAGGGCTTGGTAACCACCGCCACCGTGAGGATGCCTTGCTCTTTGGCCTCTTGAGCAAAAACGGAGGCAGCCCCCGTGCCGGTACCACCCCCCATGCCCGCGGTAATGAACACCATATCCGCCCCGGCCTCGACCTCTCGGATACGCTCCCGATCCTCCTCGGCGGCTTGCTGACCTACTTCCGGAGAGGCACCGGCACCAAGCCCCTTGGTAATATTGGCCCCGAGCTGAATCCGATTCTCAATATCCACTCGGCGCAGGGCCTGCGCATCGGTATTGGCAACGATGAATTCCACACCGTGTAGGTGGGAAGCCACCATATTGGCGATGGCATTGCCACCGCCTCCTCCAACTCCCACCACCTTGATGGTGGCGTTATCCTGGCCATTCGTATCTGCCAATTCGAACATGGCCTATCTCCTTGCCTTGCCGCTTGGGAAGCTAGAAGTTTTCGCGGAACCAAGCCCGCACACGTCTGATTAAGGCCCGCCATCCTCGACCAGGCCAATCCCGAGCTTCAGAATCCTCGCTGTGGTGGAGCCCAAATAAGACCAACCCAACGCCGGTGGCGTAGGCCGGATTGCGAACCACATCGTTAAGCCCACCAACACCTTGGGGAAGCCCATTGCGCACCGGGGCATGGAACATCTCCTCAGCCAACTCGACCATCCCCTCCATTTGGCAGGCCCCCCCGGTCAGGACAACACCGGAAGCCACCACCTCCTCGAGTCCCGAGCGGCGCAACTGTTCCTGGACCAAGCCGAAGATTTCCTCAACCCGCGGCTGAATGATCTCGGTCAAGGTCTGGTGTGCCAGCTTACTGGGCTCCCGGCCTCCTACCGAGGGCACATCGATCTCCTCATCCTCTTTAGCCAGATCGGTCAAGGCACAGCCGTGCTTTTGCTTGATCTCCTCCGCAGCCCAAGTGGGCGTGCGCAGGGCAAAGGCAATGTCGTTGGTGATCTGATCGCCGCCCACTGGAAGGACCGCGGTATGGCATAGACTGCCCTGAGCGTAGACAGCGATGTCCGAGGTGCCTCCACCAATATCAACCATGGCCACTCCCAGCTCCTGTTCATCCTCAGAGAGGACTGCCTCGCTGGAGGCCACTTGCTCGAGGACCACATCGTTGATTTCGAGCCCACATCGACGGACGCACTTGATGATATTCTGAACAGCGAAAACCGCGGCGGTAATCACATGGATCTTAACCTCCAGCCGCACCCCCGACATCCCAATGGGTTCACGGACCCCTTCCTGATTATCAATGATGAACTCTTGCGGTAGGACATGGAGGACTCTCCGGTCGGTGGGCCGAGCGAAGGCCTTGCCGTTGTCGATTACCCGCTGCTTGTCGGTCTCATCTACCTCTTGGTTTTTTATGGTCACAACTCCTTGGGAATTATGGCCCTGGACATGGCTACCGGCGATCCCCGCGTAGACCACATCAATGGAACAGCCGGCCATGAGCTCCGCTTCCTCCACTGCGGATCGGATGGCAGCGACGGTGGACTCAATATTCACCACGACCCCTTTACGCAGGCCGCGGCTGGAATGGCGTCCGATACCAATAATTTCCACCTCGCCATCAGGGGTCCGACTTCCGGCCACTGCACAGACCTTGGAAGTCCCAATGTCCAGCCCAATAATCAGGTTATCCTCTAGATTCCTAGGCATATCCCCTATCACACCCTCATTCTGGAGGCGGTATGGACTACCTCCGGGCCGTCCGAAGGGATCCGCCCGTTTCCGCCTGTTTTGAGCCACCGGCTCCTTGCTTGGGACCTTCCCACACCGCCACAGCTAGGCCATCCAAGTGTCGCAGGTCAACTCGGGCCACCCCGTGCTCTAGCAGATCCCAAGCCTTCTGGACTCGCATCAGCCGATCGAGGCGATGAGTCCAACGATGCCGGCCAAATCGGATGCGTACCCGCCCATTCACCACTGTCGTCCAACCCCCTCGAGCATCTACGGCAATCGCGGTAGGGGTTAAGCCGGGACCAAAGCGCCGGCGCAGGGTCTGCAGGCGCTGGCGCAGCTCATCTAAACGCTCCCGCGCTCCCACCAGTGCCGGCAGCTCTCCCAAACTATGGCTAGCATCTGGCTGGAAAACGGCCCCTCGCTTACTCACGAGCCGCCACGCTTTGCTATCCGCTGGGCGCCACCGGGCCTCTG